>NZ_BAAGXY010000072.1:0-20017 GCF_054779595.1 Angustibacter peucedani | reverse complement strand
CCGGCTGGCCGTTCACCCGCTGGGCCCGGCGGCTGCGCCCCGACCCGCTGCGCCGGCTCCGGCTCGGTGGCGCGCGGCCGGCCCGGGTCGAGCGCCCCGAGAGCTTCCGCGACCAGGCGGGGGCCGCGAGCGACCTGTCGTCGGTGCTGACCCGCACCTCGTTGCCCGCACCGACCGCGGCCCAGCGTTCGCGCGTCGACGTCGCGGTGCGCCGCGTCGCCGACCGGGCCGCTCACGACCTGCCCGACCGGTGGGCCGACGCGGTGCGCGCCGCCGGGCAGCCCTCGGCCGACGACCTCGCCGACTCGCTCGACCAGGCCGTGGTGCGCACCGACCTCGGCCTGCGGCGACCGTCCTGGTGGACCCTCGTGGGGTGGCTGCAGGTCGCGCTGGCGCTCGCCGCCGTGGTGGGCCTGGTCTGGCTGGTCGGGCTCGGCGTCACCGGCTGGCTGCGCCTGCCCGAGCCGCGCACGCCCTACGTCGGGCCGGTGCCGCTGCCGACGCTGCTGCTGCTCGGCGGGTTGGTCATCGGAGCTCTCCTCGGGGTCGGGGTGCGCGCGATCGCCTCGACGGCGTCCCACCGGCGCGGACGGCGCGTGCGGGCGGCGCTGGTGGCCGCGGTGGAGGCCGTCGCCCAGCAGCGGGTGCTCGGTCCGGTGGCGGCGGTGCTGGACGACCATCGCAGCACCCGCGAGGCGCTCGGCCGAGCCGCCGGCTAGCTCCTGTGGACGACGGGACGACCGCCCGTCCACAGGGACGACGCCTCGTCCCACCGTCCACAGGCGGAGCCGCGCGCGCGGCGCGGTGAGGGCGGTGACGGGCAGGGTCGGTCGCGCCGGCAGGACGTCGGCGTCACCGAGGAGGTCTTCCGTGAACGAGATCGTCACCACCATCTGCGGCAACGTCGCGACGGCGCCCCGCCACCAGATCACCCGCGGCGGCCAGCCGCTCACGTCCTTCCGCCTGGCCTCGACCCCGCGCCGCTACGACCCCGAGGTGCAGGGGTACGTCGACGGCGACACCACCTGGATCAACGTCAGCTGCTGGGGCGGGCTCGCCTTCAACGCCAACCGCTCGCTGCGCAAGGGCCAGCCGGTCGTCGTCACCGGCACGCTGCGCACGCGCGACTGGGAGGCCGACGGCAAGACCGGCAAGGACGTGGACCTCACGGCCTACACCGTCGGGCACGACCTGCGGCGCGGCGTCACCGGCTTCGAGCGGGTCACGCGCTCGGGTGCCCCGGCGCCCGGCGGAGCCACGACGGCCGAGGCGGACGGCGAGCCCGGTGCGGAGGTCGCGGACGACGGCACGACCACCGAGGTCGGCGAGCCGGTCGCGGCCTGAGCCGGACGCCGGGTGGTGGGCCGCGAGCGGGCGGCCTCACCACCCGCCGTGGTCAGGGGCACGCGCTGCGGCCGATAGCCTTGAGCCATGGCCGAGTTCATCTACACCATGACCAAGGCGCGCAAGGCGCACGGCGAGAAGCTCATCCTCGACGACGTCACGATGTCCTTCTACCCGGGCGCCAAGATCGGCGTCGTGGGCCCGAACGGCGCCGGCAAGTCCACGATCCTCAAGATCATGGCGGGGCTCGACCAGCCCTCGAACGGAGAGGCGCGTCTCAGCCCCGGCTACACCGTCGGGATCCTGCAGCAGGAGCCCCCGCTCAACGAGGACAAGACGGTGCTCGGCAACGTCGAGGAGGGCGCGGGCGAGATCAAGGCCGCGCTCGACCGGTACAACGAGATCGCCGCCGAGATGGCCGAGAACTACTCCGACGAGCTGATGGAGGAGATGGGCCGGCTGCAGGAGGTCATCGACTCCGCCGACGCGTGGGACCTCGACAGCCAGCTCGAGCAGGCGATGGACGCCCTGCGCTGCCCGCCGCCGGACGCCGACGTCAAGGTGCTCTCCGGTGGTGAGCGCCGCCGCGTGGCGCTGTGCAAGCTGCTGCTGCAGAAGCCCGACCTGCTGCTGCTCGACGAGCCCACGAACCACCTCGACGCCGAGAGCGTGCAGTGGCTGGAGCAGCACCTCGCCGCCTACCCCGGCGCCGTGCTCGCCGTCACCCACGACCGGTACTTCCTCGACAACGTCGCGCAGTGGATCGCCGAGGTCGACCGCGGCCGCCTCTACCCCTACGAGGGCAACTACTCCACCTACCTGGAGAAGAAGCAGGAGCGGCTCCAGGTGCAGGGCAAGAAGGACGCCAAGCTGGCGAAGCGGCTCAAGGAAGAGCTCGAGTGGGTGCGGTCCAACGCCAAGGGCCGCCAGACCAAGTCCAAGGCCCGCCTGGCCCGGTACGAGGAGATGGCGGCCGAGGCCGAGCGCACGCGGAAGCTCGACTTCGAGGAGATCCAGATCCCGGCCGGTCCGCGGCTGGGCAGCGTGGTCATCGAGGCGAAGGACCTGCGCAAGGGCTTCGGCGACCGGCTGCTCATCGACGACCTGTCGTTCACCTTGCCGCGCAACGGGATCGTCGGCGTCATCGGCCCGAACGGCGTCGGCAAGACCACGCTGTTCAAGACCATCGTCGGCCTCGAGCCGGTCGACGGCGGCGACCTCAAGGTCGGCGAGACCGTCAAGATCTCGTACGTCGACCAGAGCCGCGGCGGCATCGACCCGAAGAAGAACGTCTGGGAGGTCGTCAGCGACGGGCTCGACCACATCAAGGTCGGCAACACCGAGATCCCCTCGCGCGCCTACGTGTCGACGTTCGGCTTCAAGGGTCCCGACCAGCAGAAGGCGGCCGGCGTGCTCTCCGGCGGCGAGCGCAACCGCCTCAACCTGGCGCTGACGCTCAAGCTGGGCGGCAACCTGCTGCTGCTCGACGAGCCGACGAACGACCTGGACGTCGAGACCCTCGGCTCGCTCGAGAACGCGTTGCTCGACTTCCCGGGCTGTGCCGTGGTGGTCAGCCACGACCGCTGGTTCCTCGACCGCGTGGCCACGCACATCCTGGCCTACGAGGGCGACGACCAGGACCCCGCCAAGTGGTACTGGTTCGAGGGCAACTTCGAGTCCTACGAGGCCAACAAGGTCGAGCGCCTCGGTCCGGACGCCGCGCGCCCGCACCGCGTCACGTACCGCAAGCTCACCCGCGACTGACCGGCAGCCCGAACCCGTACCCGGCCGCACTGGCGGTGCGGCCAGGTGCTCAGCGCACCCGGCCGTACCGCACGTGCGAGGTCCACAGCCGCACCTTCTTCACGCGCGACCCCGGCTTGGGCGCGTGCCAGATCTGGCCGTGCCCGGCGTAGATGCCCACGTGGTACGCACGCTTGCCGTGGAAGAAGAACACCAGGTCGCCCACGCGCCGCTGCGCGGTGTGCACGTGCCGGGTGGCCCGCCACTGCTGCTGCGACGAGCGGGGGATGCGGCGCCCGGCGTGCCGGTACGACCACTGGGTCAGGCCCGAGCAGTCGAAGCGGCGCGGGCCGGCCGAGCCGAGGTGGTAGCGCGACCCCTTGCGGGTGGCGGCGTACCGGACCGCGCGGGCCGCGACCCGGGCGGGCACCGCCCGTCGGGCGAGCTGGCGCGAGACGGTGACGGCGCGCACGGCCGTCGGCGTCGCGCCGTGGGCCGGCGTCGCGGCCAGCAGCTGGGGGACGGTGAGGCCGGCGGCCGTCACGAGGACGACGAGCAGCCGGACGAGGGCAGGGCTGAGCGCACGAGGCGTCGTGGTCACGAGGAGAGCTCCAGGTCAACGCCTGCGAAGCGGGACCTGTCGGGGTCGGGGACCTGTTCCCCGGTCCGTCGTCCGGCGCCGCTGGTGCGGCCGGCCGTCGACGTCCTTACCCCCAAGAACCGCCGTGGCGGCGGCTCGTACTACCTGGGCGCTCCGTCCCTGCCACCAACGCGTCGGATCGACGTCCCTGGTGCCGTGGCAGGGCTCGGCGTGGCACCAGGCGCCCCGCCGTCCGGCGAGGGCTTGACCAGGGCATCGACCCCGGGCCGGAGCACCTTGAGAGCGGAGTGGCCCAGATCACCTGATCCACAACGGTTCTCAGCCCTGCGGCACCCGCAGCATGCCCTCCTGCGCGACCGACGCCACGAGCCGCCCGTCCTGGCTGAAGATCCGCCCGATGCCCAGCCCGCGCGCCCCGGTGGCCGACGGGCTGGCCTGCACGTACAGCAGCCACTCGTCGACGCGCACCGCCCGGTGCCACCACATCGCGTGGTCGAGGCTCGCCGCCTTCAACCCCGGCGTGGCCCAGGTGACGCCGTGCCGGCGCAGCACCGACTCCAGCAGCGTGTAGTCGCTGGCGTAGCCGAGCACCGCGCGGTGCAGCAGCGGGTCGTCGGGCATGGGCGCGGGCGTGCGCATCCAGACCGCGTTGCGCGCCGTGCGCTGCGGGTCGGCCTCCCAGTAGACGGGCGTGTCGACGTGCCGCAGGTCCATCGGGCGTTCGCGGGCCCAGTACCGCGCGACCGGGTGGTCGATGTGCCCCATCAGCTCGGCCGTCGTCGGCAGGCCCTCGGGGCCGGGGACGTCAGGCATCTCGTCCTGGTGGTCCAGCCCGGGGGAGTCGGTCTGGAACGAGGCGATCATCGACAGGATCGGCTGCCCGTGCTGGATCGCGTGCACCCGTCGCGCGCTGAACGAGCGGCCGTCGCGCAGCCGCTCGACGGCGAAGGTGATCGGCTCGTCGGAGTCGCCCGGCCGCAGGAAGTACCCGTGCATCGAGTGGACGTCGCGATCCGGCTCCACCGTGCGCCCGGCCGCCACCAGCACCTGGCCCAGCACCTGGCCGCCGAACACCCGCCCGTGCGGCTGGCGCTGGCTCGCGCCGACGAACAGGTCCTGGCCGCGGTCGTCGGTGCCGGTGGCCTGCAGGTCGAGGACGTCGAGCAGGCCGCCGAGCAGCGCCGCGCCGTCAGGGGTGTCCGGGGTCGCCGGGTCGCTCACAGGTCCTCCGTCGTGGTCGGGGCGCCGAGCATGCGCAGCACCAGCCTGCCGTAGAGCGCGGCGACGTCGTCCGGCGACTCCCGCCCGGCGGGGTCGTACCAGCGCGCGACGTCGATGCACAGCGACAGCACGGCGCGGGTCACCGCGTGCGGGTCGTCGACCGCGAGCACCCCGGCGGCGACGCCGCGCCGCACCTCGTCCTCGACCAGGTGCTCGATCGCCCGCCGGGTGCGGGCCACCTCCGCGCGGTCCTCGCCCTCGAGCGCCCCGAGCTCGTACTGGACGACGCGCGCCACCGTGTGGTGCCGGGCGTGCCACGAGGTGAACGTCTCGACGCACCGCCGCAGCCGCTCGACCGGCCCCCCGGGTGCCGTCGGCCCCAGTGCCGTCTCGACGAGCCGCAGCGCCGCCTCGTGGCCGAGCCGGCTGACCTGCGCCAGCACCGCCGCCTTGCTCGGGTAGTGCACGTAGAGCCCGGCCGGCGACAGGCCCGCGGCGAGCGCGATGTCGCGGGTCGTCGTCGCGTGGTACCCGCGCTCGGCGAAGGCCGCGACGGCCGCGTCGACGATCCGGCGCTGCGTGTCGCCGAGGTCGACGAACGCGTCCGGGGCGAGCGGCGGGGAGGTCATCGGGCGTCCTTGACAGAGGGGTCGACGGACCGGGACGCTAGCAGGTGAGCAAGCGCTTAGTCACCACCCCACGTCCCCGGAGGTCCC
The DNA here is from genome assembly GCF_054779595.1 of Angustibacter peucedani. NCBI lineage: Bacteria > Bacillati > Actinomycetota > Actinomycetes > Kineosporiales > Kineosporiaceae > Angustibacter > Angustibacter peucedani. Next base: position 14,392 of record NZ_BAAGXY010000072.1, on the reverse strand, counting down.
GGTGCGCCGCACCCTGTTCGGTCCTGAGCACGAGGCGCTGCGCGCCACCGCCCGCGAGTTCCTGCAGCGCCACGTCGTGCCGCACATGGACGAGTTCGTCGAGAACCGCGCGCTGCCGCGCGAGTTCTGGGTCGAGGCCGGCAAGCAGGGCCTGCTCGGGCTGCACGTCCCGGACGAGTGGGGCGGCGGCGGCAGCGAGGACTACCGCTTCGGCGTCGTGGTGGCCGAGGAGGTCGCCCGGGTCTCGGCGTCCGTCTCGTCGTGCCTGGGCATCCACAACAGCGTGTGCGCGCCCTACCTCGTCGAGCTCACCACCGACGAGCAGAAGGAGCGCTGGCTGCCGCGCTTCTGCACCGGCGAGCTGGTCTGCGCGATCGCGATGACCGAGCCCAGCGGCGGGTCCGACCTCGCCGCGCTCAAGACCACCGCCGTGCGCGACGGCGACGACTGGGTGCTGAACGGCTCGAAGACCTTCATCACCAACGGGTACGGCGCCGACCTGGTGATCGTCGCGGCGCGCACCGACCCGACCAAGGGCGCCAAGGGCATCACGCTGTTCGGCGTCGAGGCCGGCATGGAGGGCTTCAGCCGCGGCCGCAAGCTCGACAAGGTCGGCCAGACCGAGTCCGACACGGCTGAGCTGTTCTTCCAGGACGTGCGCGTCCCCGACGCGCTGCGCATCGGCGAGGAGGGCATGGGCTTCATCCACATGATGGAGCGGCTGGTGTCCGAGCGCGTCGGCGCGGCCATCTCCAACACCGCCCACGCGTCGCAGATCCTCGACGAGACCATCGAGTACGTGAAGCAGCGCAAGGCCTTCGGCCAGGCCGTGGGGTCGTTCCAGCACAACAAGTTCAAGATCGCCGAGCTCAAGACGCAGATCGACGCGACCCAGGCGTTCGTCGACACCTGCGTGCAGGCCTTCGCGGACGGCGAGCTCAGCCCGGCCGAGGCGGCCGAGGTCAAGTGGTGGAGCGCCCAGGTGCAGAACGACGTCATCGACGAGTGCGTGCAGCTGCACGGCGGCTACGGCTACATGAACGAGTACCGCGTGGCGCGCGCCTGGCGCGACGCCCGCGTCACCAAGATCTGGGCCGGCTCGAACGAGATCATGAAGGAGCTCATCGGCCGGGACCTCGGCCTGTGAGGCGGCTCGAGGGCAGGACCGCGATCATCACGGGTGCCTCGCGCGGCATCGGCCTCGGCATCGCCGAACGCCTGGTGGCAGAAGGCGCGCGGGTCGTCATCACGGCGCGCAAGCAGGACGCGCTGGACGCCGCCGTCGAGCAGCTGGGCGGTGCCGACCACGCCGTCGCGGTGGCGGGGCGCTCGGACGACGCCGACCACCGCCAGCAGACGGTGCAGACGGCGCTCGACGCCTTCGGCGGGATCGACCTGCTGGTCAACAACACCGGGATAAACCCGGTGGCCGGGCCGCTGGTCGACCTCGACCTCGACGCCGCGCGCAAGATCGCCGAGACCAACGTGGTGTCGACCCTCGCCTGGACCCAGCTGGCGGTGAAGGCCGGCCTGGCCGAGCGGCGCGGCGCCGTGGTGAACGTCGCGTCCATCGCCGGCGTCAACCCGGCCCCCGGCATCGCGTTCTACGGCGCCACCAAGGCCGCCGTCATCTCGCTCACCGAGTCGCTGGCGATCGAGCTCGCGCCGCGCGTGCGGGTCAACGCCGTCGCGCCGGCCATCGTCAAGACCAAGTTCGCCGAGGCGCTGTACTCGCACGACGAGCAGGCGGTCGCGCGCCACTACCCGTTGCAGCGCCTGGGGTTGCCCGAGGACGTCGCCGGTCCCGTCGCGTTCCTGCTCTCGGACGACGCGGCCTGGGTCACCGGTCAGACCTTGCTCGTCGACGGCGGCATCAGCCGGTCCGGCGGCCTCGGGTGAGCGGCGCCCCCGACGTCCCGGGCTCGATGCAGGCCTGGCAGGTCGTGCGGCACGGCGACCCGTCGTCCGCGCTCGAGCGCCGCGAGGTGCCGGTGCCGGACGTCGGCCCCGGCCAGGTGCTGGTCGAGGTCGCGGCGTGCGCGCTCAACTTCCCCGACGTGCTGCTCGCCGCCGGGCAGTACCAGGTGCGTCCCGAGCTGCCGTTCACGCCGGGCATCGAGCTGTGCGGCCGCGTCGTCGCGGTCGGTCCGGACGTCGACGGGCCGGAGGTGGGCGACCGCGTCCTGGGCATGCCGGCGCTGCCGCACGGGGCGCTGGGCGACTACGCGGTGGCCTCCGCCGCCACGGTGTTCCCGGCGTCGGAGCACCTCGACGACGCGGAGGCCGCGGCGCTGTACGTGGCGTACCAGACCGGGTGGTTCGGGCTGCACCGTCGCGCCCGCCTGCAGGCCGGCGAGACGCTGCTCGTCCACGCCGCCGCCGGTGGCGTGGGGAGCGCCGCGGTGCAGCTCGGCAAGAGCGCCGGTGCCCGGGTCGTGGCCGTCGTCGGCGGCCCGGCGAAGGTCGAGGTCGCGCGCGGGCTCGGTGCCGACGAGGTCGTCGACCGGCACGAGGCCGGGGACGTCCCCGGCCTGGTGGCGGCCCTCAAGGACGTCCTTGGTCCCGGCGGAGCGGACGTCGTGTACGACCCGGTGGGTGGCGACGCGTTCGCCGCCTCGACGAAGGTCGTCGCCTTCGAGGGGCGGGTCGTGGTGGTCGGGTTCACCAGCGGCCAGGTGCCGCAGGCGGCGACGAACCACGCGCTGGTGAAGAACTACGGCGTGCTGGGGCTGCACTGGGGGATGTACCAGGAGCGCGCGCCGCAGCTGGTGCGCCAGGCGCAGGAGGAGGTCGACGCGCTGGTCGCGGCCGGGCTGGTGCGCCCCCTGGTGAGCGAGCGCGTGGGGGTCGACGACGTCCCGGAGGCGTTGGGGCGCCTGGCGTCCGGCGCGACGACCGGCCGGGTGGTGGTCGTCCGTGGGTGAGCCGCTGCAGCTCGACGGAGCGGGCGTCGTCGTCACCGGCGGCGGCTCGGGCATCGGCGCCGAGCTGGCGCGGCGGCTGGCGGGCGAGGGTGCGCGGGTGGTCGTCAACGACCTGGACGCCGATGCCGCGGTGCGGGTGGCCGGCGAGGTCGGCGGCGAGGCCCTGCCCGGGGATGCCGCCACGCCCGAGGGCGTCACCGCGCTCGTCGAGGGCTCGCGCGAGCGGCTCGGGGCGGTCGACCTGTTCTGCGCCAACGCCGGTGTGGCCCCGAAGGGCGGCGTCGAGGGCGAGCGTGCCGCGACGCCGCAGGCCTGGGCGCAGGCGCTCGACGTCAACGTCCTGGCCCACGTCCGCGCCGCCGAGGCGCTGCTGCCCGCGTGGCTCGAGCGCGGCCGAGGGCACCTGCTCGTCACCGCCTCGGCCGCCGGTCTGCTGACGATGCTCGGCAGCGCTCCCTACGCCGTCACCAAGCACGCGGCCGTGGCCTTCGCCGAGTGGATGCGCGCCACGTACGCGCACCGCGGTGTCGTCGTCCAGGCGCTGTGCCCGCAGGGCGTCCGCACGCCGATGCTCGAGGGCACGGGCCGTCTGGGACGCGCGCTGCTCGAGCCGGCCGCCGTCGACGTCTCGGTGGTGGGCGACGTCGTCCTGGAGGCGTTGCAGGACGGCCGGTTCCTGGTGCTGCCGCACCCCGAGGTCGCCGGTTACCTGCGCGACAAGGCGGCCGACCCCGACGCCTGGTTGGCGTCGATGAACCGCCTGCAGCAGCGCCTCGAGAGCTGAGCGTCAGCCGCCCGCGCTGAAGACCTCGCGGGCGAGCAGCGGCCGCAGCCGCCGCTCGGTCTGCGGCGTCGCGAAGGCGTCGTGCAGGCTGCCCTCGAGCACGTTGCCGATGGCGCCCATCACCATCGCCTGGTCGAGCGAGAGGTAGGTCTTGGCCACCGTGCCCGACCTCACGGCGACGGCGTCGTAGAACCCGCCGTCGCCGTAGGCGTGCAGGTCGTCCTTGATCTTCTTCAGGTTGTCGAGGGCGGCACGCGGCGCGTACGGCAGGGCCAGGAACGACGCGTGCGGCGTGACCACGCCGTCGCCGAACGTCGGGGACGGCGCGGTGGCCGCGCGGCAGTCGCCGAACCCGCCGTCGACCGGGGTCTTCTCGGCGTCGGAGAAGTAGCCGTCGGGGTTCATGCCGATCGCGTCGACGCCGTACTCGCGGTAGCCGCCACCGGGCGTGCTGGAGGGCGAGAAGCCCCAGTAGCCGTAGCCCGCCTCGTCCAGGCCGTGCTCGACCTGCGCGCGCACCGTGAGCGGGTGGTTGACGGCCCAGCTGCGCTTGCCCCACGCGGCCTCGGGCACGAACAGGTCCGGCATCAGCGACTCGAACATGTCACCACCCCAGCTCGGCACGAGCCGCATGCCGCGGTAGCGGTAGGCACCCTCGTACACGGGGACGCCGAGGTAGGTGCGCGTCGTCCCGACCGGCTGCTGCTCCTGCCACGACCAGTCGCAGGTGCTGGGGAAGGTGCGCCAGGTGGCGTAGTAGGCCTTGGCCGGGATCTGGTCGCGCGCGATGCCGACGTAGAGGGCGATGCGCGCCTCGGTGACCGTGGTGTCGTAGCTGTTGCAGGTGTACCAGACGTCCGGGCCGCGCTCGCGGTAGTTGCCGACGACGCTGCAGCCGCCCGGGTCGGAGTCCCAGAAGCCGCCGCGGATCAAGCCCGCGTCGACGCCCTCGCGAGCCGGTGCCGGGTTGTAGAAGAAGCCGAAGTCCATGGGGCGCAGCAGGTCCTGGGCCTGGCGCTTCAACCGCGGCTCGGCTCCGGACACCACCATCAGCGCCGAGGCCATCCACCCGTTGTCGACGCTGGACAGGAACGGCGTGATCGGGTCGCCCGAGCTCGGCCAGGTCGTGAGCTTGGCTGCCGTGTGCTCGTCATACCAGTTGTAGAACATGCCGCTGTCGCGGTGGCGCTCCATGTGCCCCAACGTGTTCAGCGTCTGGTGCAGGCGGCGGTAGGCCTCGGCGCGGCTGATGACGCCGGTGTCGCGGGCGGCGACCGTGCTCCACAGGTAGCCGCCGATGTTGGTCGGGGAGGTGTAGCCCGAGCGCACCGGGTGCGCCACCGAACCGGTGATGTTGTCGGCCGGCAGCCCGGTGGCGTCGTCGGTCATGGCGACCAGCGAGCGGTAGGTGTCGGTGGCGTACCGCACGAGGGTGCGCCGGTCGTCTCGCGTGAGCGGGCCGGACGTCGAGCCGCTGGCCGCCTGGGCCGGCGCGCTGACGGCGGTCGCGACCAGCGCGAGCGGGACCAGCCCCGCGGCGGTGGCCAGGGCAGAACGGATGGCGCGTCGGCGCACGGTGGACCTCCTCGTCCGGTCCCCCCGCAGGGACGAGCCTGTCCGATCTGCCCCGTTATGGCAAGGTTCGGTCCGCCTGCTGGTACCGCGCGAGCTCGCGCCGGGCCAGGGACATGCGGTGGACCTCGTCCGGGCCGTCGGCCAGGCGCAGCGTGCGCGCCGCCACCCAGAGCTGGGCGAGCGGCGTGTCCTGGCTGACGCCGGCGCCGCCGTGCACCTGGATCGCGTCGTCGACGACGCGCTGGGTCATCAGCGGCACGGCGATCTTGATGGCCTGGATCTCGGTGTGCGCGCCCTTGTTGCCGACCGTGTCCATCAGCCACGCGGTCTTGAGCACCAGCAGCCGCGCCTGCTCGATCGCCACCCGGGCGTCCGCGACCTGCTCGCGCACCACGCCCTGCGCCGCGAGCGGGCGACCGAAGGCCACCCGCTCGTTCGCGCGCCGGCACATCAGCTCGAGCGCCCGTTCGGCCATGCCGATCAGCCGCATGCAGTGGTGGATGCGGCCCGGGCCGAGCCGGGCCTGGGCGATCGCGAAGCCCTCGCCCTCGCCCTTCAGGACGTTCGCCGCCGGCACCCGGACGTCGTCGAACGCCACCTCGGCGTGACCGCCGTGCGGCGCGTCGTCGTACCCGAACGTGTGCAGCGGCCGCACCACCCGCACGCCCGGGGTGTCGCGCGGGACCAGCACCATCGACTGCGCGCGGTGCCGCTCGACCCCGGCGTCGGCCGGGTCGGCCGAGCGCCCCATGACGACGAAGATCTCGGCCGCCGGGTCCATCGCCCCGGTCGACCACCACTTGCGCCCGGTGACGACGTACTCGTCGCCGTCGCGCCGGATCGCGGTCTCGATGTTGGTGGCGTCGGACGACGCGACGTCCGGCTCGGTCATGCAGAACGCCGAGCGGATCCGCCCGTCCAGCAACGGTTGCAGCCACCGCTGCTGCTGCTCCGCCGTGCCGAACTCGGCCAGCACCTCCATGTTGCCCGTGTCGGGCGCGGCGCAGTTGAGCGCCTCGGGGGCGAGCCAGGGGGACCGCCCCGTGAGCTCGGCCAGGGGTGCGTACTGCACGTTGGTCAGGCCCGCGCCGCGCTCGCCGGGGAGGAACAGGTTCCACAGCCCCTGGCGCCGCGCCTCGGCCTTGAGGTCCTCGACGACCGGCGGCCGCGACCACTCGCGGTCGGAGCCCCGGGCGGCGAGCACCTGCTCGTGCAGCACGGGCTCGGCCGGGTAGACGTGCTCGACGAGGAACGCCTCGAGGCGCGCCGCCAGCTCGCGCGTGCGGTCGTCGTAGGCGAAGTCCACGGGGGGTCCTCCCGGTCAGGCGTCGAGGGCGGTGAGCAGCAGGTCGGTCGTGTCGTCGGGGCGCTCGAGGTTGGGCAGGTGCCCCGCCCAGTCCAGCTCGACCAACCGGGCGTCCGGCATCGCCGCGGCGAGGTGTCGCGCGATCTGGCCGAAGAGCTCGAGGTCGTGCCGACCGGCCACGACCGTGGTCGGGACCTCGATCGCCGCGGGGTCGACGTCCGGCCGGGGACCCCACAGGTCGTCGTCGGCGGCCAGCTGCAGCTCGAAGGCGCGGCGCTGCCATCCCGCGACGGCCGAGCGCACCTCGTCGGTCGCCTCCGGGCCGAGCCAGGTGCGGACGTTCAGGTCGACCGCGCCGTCGACGTCGCCGGCCTCGAGCAGGGCGTCCTCGGCCGCGCCGAACTCGCGGACGTCGGGCGTCGGCTCGATCCCGCCGAACGCGGCGCAGAGCAGCACGAGCCGCGAGACCCGTTGCGGCGCACGGGCTGCGAGCTCGAGTGCGATGCGTCCACCGAACGACGAGCCGACCACCGCGGCCTGCTCGACCCCGAGGTCGTCGAATAGCGCGAGGACGTCGTCGACGTCGTCCCACGCGACGTCCGGCACCGGCGTCTCGCCGAAACCGCGCAGGTCGGGCCGGACGACGCGGTACCGGGCCGCGAGGGCCGGCACCTGCGGGTCCCACTGACGTCGCTCGGCGACCCCGGAGTGGAGCATCAGGACGGCCGGCGCGCCAGCGGGGCCGTCGACGGAGCAGGACAGGGCAGAGGTCACGCGATCTCCTGGAGCTGGGCGGTGCCGGCGGCCACCAGGCCGGGCACGACGGATCCGATCTGGTCGAAACCCTCGCCGACCGTCTGGCCCTGCGTCCACCGGAAATGGATCCCCTCGAGGATCACCGCGAGCTTGAAGAAGCCGAACGCGACGTACCAGGGCAGCGGCGCGACGTCGAGTCCGGTGACCTCGGCGTACCGGGCGGCCAGGTCGGAGCCCGACGGGAACCCCTCGACCGCCGCCGGGACGTCGGCCACCGAGCCGAGCCCGTGCGGCGCGTCGGCCTCGCCCCAGTAGACGAGCAGCAGCCCGACGTCGGTGAGCGGGTCGCCCAGCGTCGCCATCTCCCAGTCGAGGACGGCGGCGACGTCCCACGGGCCGGGCCGCACCAGCAGGTTGTCGAGCCGGAAGTCGCCGTGGACGACGACCGCGCGCTGCGCCTCGGGCACGCGCGCCGCCAGCCCGTCGTGCAGCGCGTCGATGCCGTCGACCTCGCGGCTGCGGCTGGCGTCGAGCTGGCGGCCCCAGCGCGAGACCTGGCGGGTCATGAACCCCTCGGGCCGGCCGAAGTCGGCCAGCCCCACAGAATCCGGGTCGACCGCGTGCAGCGCCGCGAGGGTGTCGACGAGCCGGTGCGCCAGCGGTGCGCGCTCGTCGAGCGGCACGGTGCGCAGGGCGTCGGCGCTGCGCAGCACCTCGCCCTCGACCCGCTCCATCACGTAGAACGGCGCGCCCAGCGGCGAGCCCTCGGCGGCGCACTCCAGCACCGTCGCCGGCACCGGCACGGCCGAGCCCGCGAGCGCGCTGATCACGCGGTGCTCGCGGGCCATGTCGTGGGCCGTGGCGAGGACGTGTCCGAGCGGCGGGCGGCGCAGGACCCAGCGGTGCGTGTCGTCGTCCAGGGCGTAGGTGAGGTTGGACCGTCCGCCGGCGATCAGCTCGCCCCGCAGGTCGCCCTGGCGCAGGCCGGGGTGCTGGTCGTCCAGCCAGCCGCTGAGCGCGGTCAGGTCGAGGCCTCGGGGCACCTCGGCACGGTATCGCGGGGGTGCGGCGTGGATGATGGGCGCCATGGCTCGCTACCGCTGCGACTACCCGATGCGCTGGTCCGACATGGACGCCTACGGGCACGTCAACAACGTGCAGTACCTGCGGTTCTTCGAGGACGCGCGCATCGAGGCCTTCGCCGCCCACCGTGCCGGTGAGGGCGACAAGAGCCTGCTCGACACCGGGATCCTGGTGGTGCGCCACGAGATCGAGTACCTCAAGCCGTTGAAGTGGCGGCCCGAGCCGGTGCACATCGACCTCTGGATCACGACGATCAAGGGAGCGCGCATCGACGTCGGGTACGAGGTCTACGACGCCCCGGCCGACGGCGAGCGGGTGCGCTACGCGGTGGCCGAGTCGACGCTCGTGGTGTTCGACCTGGTGGCCGAGCGGCCGCGCCGGATCGCGGCCGAAGACGTCGAGCGGCTGGACGCGCTGCGCGGCGAGCCGGTGCCGTTCCGCATGCGCCGGGCCACCCCGTGACCGCTGCGCTGGTGCTGCCCGACCGCACGGCGCTCGCCGACCTCGGCACGTTCGTCGCGCGGGCCCGACGGGTGGACCCGGACGGGGCGGTGCGGCTGGTGGCCTCCGGCGAGGTGCTGGCGGCCTACGTCTCGCCGGTGCACGGCGGTGGCGGCCCCACGGTGCTCGGGCTGCGCGTCGTGCCGTTGGCCGAGCCGGCGACGTGCGACCGCACCGTGGCGCTCGCGGCCGTGCTCGACCGGCTGGCCCGCGCGGACGCCGACGTGGTGCTCCCGCTGCCACCCGCCGACGTCCAGGACGCCGGGTGGGCCGGGGTGTCGCCCCCGCGGTCGGGCTGGGAGGCGGTCGGTGCCGTGGACGCCGGGCTGCTGGGTGCGGCGGCGCGCGCCGGTGTCGACGAGATCGCGGGCGGCGCGGGGGAGGGCGCGGGCGGGCACGCCGTGGCGCGGCTGCGAGCCCTGGTGTGGGGCCGCGACCTCGACGGGATCGCCGGGGTGCCGGCCGGGGCGGCCTTCGCGGCGGACGCGCTGGGGTTCGTCACGGCCGACGAGCCGGTGACGCTGCACGCGTGCGGCCCGTGGCGGCGGCTGTCGACCCCGCGCGGGCACGTGCTGGCCCGCCGGTCGCTGCTGTGAGCGAGCCCGAGCCCGGGGAGCTGCCGCCCGGCGGCGAGGCCGTCGAGCTCGACGACCTCGACTGGGACGCGTGGCGCCCGTCCTTCGTGGCCGAGCGGCTGGGCGGGGTGCGCACGCCGTGGTACGTGGCGGGTGGCTGGGCGCTCGACCTGTTCCGCGGCGAGCAGACGCGCGAGCACGAGGACCTCGAGATCGCCTGTCCCGCAGCGGGTTTCGCCGAGATCGCCGGGCGGTTCGACGAGGTCGACTGGTACGTCGTGGGGGCCGGTCACCGGTGGCCGGTGTCGCCGGTCTCGCTGGCCTTCACCCACCAGACCTGGGCGTGCGAGCGCGGCTCCGGCACCTACCGGCTCGACGTGTTCCGCGAGCCGCACGACGGCGAGCAGTGGATCTGCCGGCGGGACGCCTCCATCCGTCGTCCGTACGTCGAGCTGGTGCGCCGGACGGCCAGCGGCGTGCCGTACCTGCGGCCCGAGGTCGTGCTGCTCTTCAAGGCCAAGGCGGTGCGAGAGAAGGACCAGCGCGATCTCGACGGCGCGCTGCCGCTGCTCGACGACGGGGCCTGCGGCTGGCTGCGCTGGGCTCTCGGGCGGGCGCACCCCGGCCACCCCTGGCTCGCCCGCGTCTAGCGGGGGAGCTTGTCGAGGGTTCGGAGTGCTTTCCCAGGGCTGCAGCCCGTGGAAAGCACCCCTAGGCATGCACAACGTGATCAACTGCAGCCCTTCCGGGGTGGGGGGTGGTGGGAGCACGCTGGGGGCATGGACGGCGCGACGTCGCCGAAGGGCGTGACGGTGCCGCTGACGGCTTTCGCCGCCGGCGCGGTCGTCGCGGTTCTGCTGGGGGTCTTCGGCCGGGTGCACGACCCGACGCTCGACGGGACGACGACCCTCGGCTTCCGCACGGTCATCGCCATGAAGGTGGCGGTGTCGTTCGTCATCGCCGTCCTCGTGGTGCTGCAGCTGCTCGGCGCGCTGTGGATGTACGGCAAGCTCGGTCGCCCGGCCCCGCCGTGGCTCGGCCGGGCCCACCGCGCGTCCGGAACCGTCGCCCTGCTGCTGGCGGTGTTCGTCGGGTACCACTGCCTGTGGGCGCTCGGCCTCGAGAGCGGCACCCTGCCGGACGGCGGGACGGTGCCCCTGCGCACGGTGGTGCACGGCGTGCTCGGCTGCGCGGTCTTCGGCGCCGCCGTGGTGAAGGTGGTCGCCGTGCGGGCGCGCCGCGCGCCGGGCTGGTTCCTCCCGGTGGCGGGCGGCCTGCTGTTCACGCTGCTCGTGCTCGCCGTGCTGACCTCGACCGCCTGGTACCTCGCCACGGACTAGAAATCGGGTGGAACCGGACACCAGCCGGTAGCGTCCCACCACCATGCGACATGACGCGAAGACGCTCCTGACCGCAGCCCTGCTGGCCTCGACCGCGCTGCTCGGCACCGCCGCGTGCGGGTCCGAGTCCGACGTGCAGGTGGGCAGCTCGTCCACCACGAGTCCGGGCACCCCGTCGTCGTCCGCGACCAGCGAGCCGGGCGGTCGCATGACCGAGGGCATCTCGCAGCCGGTCGTGCTGATGCGCAGCGGCGGCATCGGCGGCCTGCAGGACCGCGTCGAGGTGCGCCCCGACGGCACCGCCACCATCACCAGCAAGGGCAAGGCGCCGGTCGAGCGGCAGCTGAGCGAGGCCGAGCTCGCTGCCGTCGTCCGGGCGGTCAAGGACGCCGACCTCGCCGCGCTGGGGGACGGCAAGACCACGCCGACCCGCAGCGACGAGATGACCTACACGATCACGGCCGAGGGCCAGACCTACCGCACGGTCGAGACGCAGGCGCCGGACGACGTCCGGCCGCTGCTCGACGCGCTGGGCACGCTGCTCAGCGCTCCCGCGCCCACACCGTGACGTCCGGGGGCAGCACGCCCTCGTCGTCCAGCGGCAGGCTCGTGACGAGCACCTCGAGGCCGGCCGGCAGCGGCACGGACGTCGTGCCGGTGCTCGCCAGCACGACGACGTCGCCGTTGCGGAACGCCAGCACGTCGTCCGGGTAGCCCTCGAGCCACTCCAGCGAACCCTCGCCGAGCCGGTGCTCGCGCCGGGCGGCCAGCGCCGCGCGGTAGGTCTCGTACGTCGAGCCGTCGACCCCGCGCTGGACGTCGAGAGCCAGCTCGCGCCAGACGTCCGGCTGGGGCAGCCAGCTGGCGGCGGTCGGGCCGAAGCCGTACGACGGCGCGTCGGCCTCCCACGGCACGGGCACGCGGCAGCCGTCGCGGCCGCGGTGCTCGTGCGACGAGCGGATCCAGGTGGGGTCCTGGCGGACGTCGTCCGGGAGCGTCGTGTGGTCCGGCAGGCCCAGTTCCTCGCCCTGGTACACGTAGGCGCTGCCCGGCAGGCCCAGCATCACCAGCGTGGCGGCCCGGGCCCGGCGCAGGCCGAGCGCGGCGTCCGGCTGCGGGTCGTCGGCACCGATGCCGTTCGGCAGCGCCGTGCCGGCCGGGAAGCCGAACCGCGTGGCGTGCCGCAGCACGTCGTGGTTGCTCAGCACCCAGGTCGTCGGCGCGCCGACGGCGTCCATGGCCTCGAGCGAGGTCTGGACGACGGCGCGCAGGTCAGCCGCGCGCCACGGCGTCACCAGGTAGCTGAAGTTGAACGACTGGTGCAGCTCGTCCGGGCGCACGTAGCGGGCGATGCGCTCCGGCGGCTCGACCCAGGCCTCGGCGACCAGCACCCGGTCGCCGGCGTAGTCGGCGGCCACCCGGTGCCACTCGCGGTAGATCTCGTGCACGCCCTCCTGGTCCCAGTACGGGGGGCGCGAGAAGCGGGAGTCGCTGGCGTGCAGCATCTCCGGGTCCGCCTCCCAGTCGGGCAGCCCCGGCGCCTTGACCAGGCCGTGGGCGACGTCGATGCGGAAGCCGTCGGCGCCGCGGTCGAGCCAGAAGCGCAGGATCGAGACGAACTCGGCCCGTACCTCGGGCTCCGTCCAGTCCAGGTCGGGCTGCTTGACGTCGAACAGGTGCAGGTACCACTGGCCGGGCGAGCCGTCGGGCTCGGTGACGCGGGTCCACGCGGGGCCGCCGAAGACCGACCTCCACGAGTTCGGCGGCAGCTCGCCGTCGTCCCCCAGGCCGTCGCGGAACAGGTACCGGCCGCGCTCGGGGCTGCCGGGCGCGGCGGCCAGCGCGGCGCGGAACCACTCGTGCTCGTCGCTGGTGTGGTTGGGGACGATGTCGACCACGACCTTCAGGCCCAGCTCGTGCGCGCGCGCCACCAGGGCGTCGGCCGCCTCGAGGTCGCCGAAGACCGGGTCGACCGCGCGGTAGTCGGCGACGTCGTAGCCGGCGTCGGCCTGCGGCGAGACGTAGAACGGCGAGAGCCACAGGGCGTCGACGCCGAGCTCGGCCAGGTGCGGCAGGCGCGAGGTGATGCCGGGCAGGTCGCCGATGCCGTCGCCGTCCGAGTCGGCCCACGAGCGCGGGTACACCTGGTAGATGACGGCGCTGCGCCACCACTCCTGGCCGGGCTCGGTGCGGGGGAGCGTGCTGCTGGGCTGGGCCTGGAGGGTCTCGGAGCTCACGGGTCAGCAGGCTACGTCGCCACCGCCGCGCGGCGACAATCAGCCGGCGGTGTTGACCAAGGAGTGGGCAGCGCGCTCGAGGTAGTCCCAGAGCACCGCCTCGTGCACCGGGGCGAGCGCGAGCTCGTCGACGGCGTTCCGCATGTGGTGCAGCCAGCGGTCGCGCATGTGCGGGGTCACGGCGAACGGGTGGTGGCGCATCCGCAGCCGGGGGTGGCCGCGCTCGTCGCTGTACGTGGTCGGGCCGCCCCAGTACTGCTCGAGGAACATCCGGAAGCGCACCTCGGCCGGCCCTAGGTCGTCCTCGGGGTAGAGGGCCCGCAGCTCGGGGTCGCCGGCCACGCCCTGGTAGAAGCGGTGCACGAGCCGCACGAACGTCTCGTGGCCGCCCACCTCGTCGTAGAACGACACCTGCTGCTGGCTCACACCACCCAGTCTCTCAAACCTCCAGACCTTCCGGTCAGCGGGCGGAGAGGCCGACCTCGACCAGGGCGCCGGGGTCGGCGTCCGAGACGGTGAGCTTCAGCAGCTGCTGGCTCGAGCGGGGCAGCGGCAGGTCGAGCGTCTTGGTGACCCGCTGCGTCCCGGGGCACGACACCGAGGACGTCGAGCCGTCGCCGACGTCGGCCGTCAGGGTCTGCGCGCCGATGCAGTGCACCAGCAGGTGGACGTCGCGCTTGCCCTCCATGAAGACCTGCACGCCGTTGGTGACCTGCTCCGAGCCGCTCGGCCCCGGCGTCGCCGTGCCCGAGGCGTAGACCCAGCCGTCCGACAGGGCGTACGACCCGATGAAGCCGTACCCCTTCGGCGTCCGGCGCAGCGTCGACAGGTCGATCACGTCCGGGCCGTCGAGCACCGCCACGGACAAAGCCGACCCGGCGGGCACGCCCCGGTCGAACTGCGCCTGCACCCGCAGCTGCGACCCGCCGGCGCCGGTCAGCTCGACCGTCGTCGGCTCCTCGTCCACCGGGCACGGCACGGTCACGCGCGCCTCGGGGTCGACCGCCCCCGGCTGGGACGCCGTCACCGTCACCTGCAGCCCGTCCGGCAGGGCCGTGCCGTCCGGCGCAGCGCACCGGACCGCCGCCTGCGTCGCGCCGGTCACGTCCACGAGCTTGGCCGGGGTCTGGTCGTCGAGGCCGTCGAGCTGGGCGACGACGTCCTGGCCGCGGTAGAGCAGGGGCAGCGGGGCGATGAGCGGCGCGGCGGCCGGGCCGGACGGCGACGGGCCGGCGGCGCTGGTGGACGGCGTCCGGGCGCCGCCCAGCACCGTGCCGGCCACGACGGCCGCGACGGCCAGCAGCCCGACGC
>NZ_BAAGXY010000071.1:0-33100 GCF_054779595.1 Angustibacter peucedani | reverse complement strand
AGCGAGGGCAGCCGGGCCGACGCCGCCGCCGGGTCGCGCTCGGGCTCGACCCCCTCGCCCGACAGCAGCACGCGCGGCGCCCCGCGGCGGACGTCGCGCGCCGCGCCGACGATCGGGCGGGCCCAGCCGGTCTCGACCATGCGCTCGACCTCGGCCGTGCGCACGAAGCCGCCGAGCAGCGCCGCCGCGCCGTCCTGCTCCGAGCGCAGGGCCAGCACCTCGCGCACGTGCGGGTACGGGGCGTGCGGCTCGGCGTGCAGGTCGTCGCCGTCGTCCCAGCACGCCACCAGTCCGAGGTCGTGCACCGGCGCGAACATCGCGGCGCGGGTGCCGACGACGGCGCGCGCCTGGCCCCGCAGAGCGCGCAGCCACGCGCGGTACCGCACCTTCGGGCCGAGGTCGGCGGTGAGCACCACGTGCCCGGCGTCCGGGTCGAGATCGGTCAGCGCCGCGTCGACGCGCGCGACGTCGCGGGCGTCGGGCAGCACGACGAGGGCGCCCCGGCCGGCGCTCAGGGCGGTGAGCACCGCCACGGCGAGGGCGTGCGGCCAGTCCCCTGCCGGGTCGGCTGCCGACGGCGTGGCGGTCCAGGCGGCGCGCGGGGCGGCGCCCGATGCCACGTGGTCGAGGAACGCTGGGCCACCGCCGTACGCGGCCCACGGACCGGCGTCCGGACGGCGCGGGGTGGGCGGGGCGGGCGGCGGCTCCTCCTGCTCGGCCTGCGCGTGCCGGGAGGGCACGGCCAGCCGCAGCACGTCGCCCAGCGGCCCGGCCCACCGGTCGGCGACCGCGCGCGCCAGCCGCAACAGCTGTGGCGTGAGCACGGGCTCGGGCGAGACCACCCGGCGCAGCGGCGCGAGCCGGCCGCTGTGCTCGGCCTCGGCCTTGCGGGCCACGACGAAGCCGTCGCGGTCCTGCCCGGCGAACCGCACCTTGACCCGGGCGCCCGGCACGGCGTCGCCGCTCATCGGTTCGGGCACGGCGTACTCGAACCGGCGGTCGAGGTGCGCCAGCGGGACGTCGACCACGACCTCGGCCACCGGGTCGACCGCCGCGAGCCCGGGCGGCGGCTTGGCCGGACGTCGGCGGGCGGCCGAGCGCACGGCGGCCGGCACGAGCTCGAGCTGCCCGTGCGCCTCCGCCGCGGGGCCCGCGCCTCCGTCGTCCGTCGTCACGGGCCCATTCCTACCCGACGGCGCCGTCACCCCGTCGACCGTCGTCCACAGCGGTCCCCGCGGCGGCGGCCCGCACCAGCCGTTCGCCGGTCGCCCGCAGCACCGCGCGCAGCTCGGGCGGGTGCTCGACCTCGACGTCCGCGCCGACGAGGCTGACCAGCAGCACGACCCAGTCGAAGGAGTCGGCGTCGACGTGCAGGTGGCTGGTGGCGTCGTCCAGCGGCTCGGCCCGGCCCCAGCCGCGCACGGCCGCCTGCACCGCCTCGGCCGGTGCCTGCACGCGCAGGCGCACCTCGTGCCGCGGGCGCGAGCCGATCGAGGTGCGGACGAACTCGCCCGCGTCGCCGCCCGGGACCTCGCGCGGCCGGAACCGGGCGCCGGTCGGGCGGGCGTCGGCCAGCCGGTCGAGCCGGAACGTGCGCCAGTCGGCCCGCTCGGTGTCCCACGCCACGAGGTACCAGCGGCGCCCGAGCGCGACGAGCCGGTGCGGCTCGACCACGCGCTCGCCGGGGTCGCGCTCGCGCGCGCGGTACGTCATGCGCACCCGCTCGCCGTCGCGGCAGGCCTGCGCGAGAACGGTGAGGTCGCCGGCGTCGACGACCGGCCCGCTCGTGGGCGAAGGCACGGTGTACTCGTGCAGCGCGTCGACGCGGCGGCGCAACGCGGGCGGCATGACCTGCACGATCTTGGCGAGCGCCCCGATGGCGGCGTCCTCGATGCCCGCGACGGACGCCCCGGCCGCCGTCCGCAGGGCCACGGCGATGGCCACGGCCTCGTCGGCGTCCAGCAGCATCGGTGGCAGGGCGGCGCCGGCCCGCAGCTGGTAGCCCCCGCCCACGCCGCGGTCGGCGTCGACCGGATAGCCGAGGTCGCGCAGCCGCTCGACGTCGCGCCGCAGGGTGCGCGGGCTGACCTCCAGCCGACCAGCCAGCTCGCCGCCCGGCCAGTAGCGGTGGGTCTGCAGCAGCGAGAGTAGCTGCAGCATGCGGGCGCTGGTCGACATGCCGCCAGACTAGTTCTGATTGCGGCCAGGAACTGACCGCATCCACTCGTAGCGTGGTCAGCACCAGGAACCCGAGCGAGGAGAACCACCATGACCGGCACGCTGCAGATGAAGCTCGAGCTCGTCCCCGTCCCCGTCACCGACGTCGACCGGGCCAAGGAGTTCTACGTGCGGGCCGGCTTCGTCGCCGACCACGACGCGACCGTCCACGAGGGGCTGCGGTTCGTCCAGCTGACCCCACCCGGGTCGGCCTGCTCGATCTGCATCGGGCTCGGCCTGACCGAGATGGCGCCCGGCTCGCAGCAGGGGCTGCAGATGGTGGTCGCCGACGCGGACGTCGCCCGCAGCACCCTGCTGGAGCGCGGGATCGAGGTCAGCGAGGTCGACGACCAGCCGTGGGGGCGCTTCGTCTACTTCAGCGACCCGGACGGCAACACCTGGGCGCTGCAGCAGATCGTCGTCCCGGACCTGGGCTGACGCCCGCGCCGCCGCGCGCCGGGGTCAGGCGCCGGGGACGACCAGCCCGTGCGGCCCGGAGTCCCGGAGCACCGGCGCGACCAGCTTGCCAAGGGTTAGACGTGCTATCGAAGGGCTGCAGCCCTTGGAGAGCACGTCTAGCCCTACACTACGTGATCAACTAGGCAGCGGCGGCGGGGTCAGGCGCCGGCGGCGGAGCGGAGCGCGTCGACGCGGTCGGTGCGCTCCCAGGTGAAGCCGTCGTCGTCCGTGCGGCCGAAGTGGCCGTACGCGGCGGTGCGGGCGTAGATCGGCCGCAGCAGGTCGAGGTCGCGGATGATCGCGGCCGGCCGCAGGTCGAAGACCTGCTGGATCGCCTCGGTGATCCGGCCGGGATCGACGCTCTCGGTGCCGAACGTCTCGACGTACAGGCCCACCGGGTGCGCCTTGCCGATCGCGTAGGCCACCTGCACCTCGCACCGGCGGGCCAGCCCGGCCGCCACGACGTTCTTGGCCACCCAGCGCATGGCGTAGGCGGCCGAGCGGTCGACCTTCGAGGGGTCCTTGCCGCTGAAGGCGCCGCCGCCGTGGCGGGCCATGCCGCCGTAGGTGTCGACGATGATCTTGCGCCCGGTCAGGCCGGCGTCGCCCATCGGGCCGCCGATCTCGAACCGGCCGGTGGGGTTGACCAGCAGCCGGGTGGCCGAGGTGTCGAGGTCGACGTCCAGCTGCGCGAGCACCGGCTTGACGACGTGCTGCTCGACGTCCGGGCTGAGCATGCCGTCGAGCGAGATGTCGGCCGCGTGCTGGGTCGAGAGCACCACGGTGTCGAGGCGGACGGCGCGGTCGCCCTCGTAGCCGATGGTGACCTGGGTCTTGCCGTCCGGTCGCAGGTAGGCGAGGTCGCCGCTCTTGCGGACGGCGGTGAGCTGCTCGGCCAGGCGGTGGGCCAGGAACACCGGCAGCGGCATGAGCTCGGAGGTGTCGTCGCAGGCGTAGCCGAACATCAGGCCCTGGTCGCCGGCGCCCTGCGCGTCGAGGGGGTCGACCCCGCCCTCGGCCCGGCGCTCGTAGGCGTCGTCGACGCCCTGCGCGATGTCGGGCGACTGCGCGCCGATCGACACCTCGACGCCGCACGAGTTGCCGTCGAAGCCCTTGGTCGAGGAGTCGTAGCCGATCCGCAGCACGGTGTCGCGCACGATCCGCGGGATGTCGACGTAGGACGACGTCGTGACCTCGCCCGCCACGTGCACGAGGCCCGTGGTCACCATCGTCTCGACGGCCACCCGGCTGGCGGGGTCCTCGGCGAGCATGGCGTCCAGGACGGAGTCGCTGATCTGGTCGCAGATCTTGTCCGGGTGGCCCTCGGTGACGGACTCGGACGTGAACAAGCGGAGCGACGGCACAGGTTCTCCTCGGGGTGCAGCGGCTGCTGGCGGGGACGGCGGCGAGTCTACCGGGGGGTGGAGGCGAGCCGTTCCACGACCAGGTCGCACAGGACGGCGGCCAGCGCGGCCTTCGACCCCTCGGGGACCTCGCGCTCGCCCCCGTCCCGGTCGAGGACCACCGCCGCGTTGGTGTCGGCGCCGAAGGTCTTGCCGACGCCCACCTCGTTGACGACGAGCAGGTCGCAGCCCTTGCGGGCCAGCTTGGCCCGGCCGTGGCTGACGACGTCGCCGGTCATGTCGCCGGTCTCGGCCGCGAAGCCCACGACCACCTGCCCGGGGCGCGCGCGGTGGGCCGAGAGCTCGGCCAGCACGTCGGGGTTGCGGACCAGGGCGAGGTCGGGGGCGCCGTCGCCGTCGTCCTTCTTGATCTTGTGGTCGACCACCTCGGCGGGGCGGAAGTCGGCGACCGCGGCGGCCATCACGACGACGTCCGCCTCCTTCGCCTCGGCCAGCACCGCGGTGCGCAGCTCCTCGGCGGTCTCGACCCGCACGACGCGCACGCCGGCCGGGTCGGGCAGCGAGGCGGTGCTCACCAGCACCACCTCGGCGCCGCGGGCGGCGGCCACGCGGGCGACGGCGTAGCCCTGCTTGCCGGACGAGCGGTTGCCCAGGTAGCGCACCGGGTCGAGCGGCTCGCGGGTGCCGCCGGCGCTCACCAGCACCGTGCGGCCGTCCAGGTCGCGGTGCACGCCGCGACCGGCGTGCAGCAGGTCGGCGCAGGCGGCGGCGATCTCGTCCGGCTCGGGCAGGCGGCCGGGACCCGTGTCGGCACCGGTCAGGCGACCGGACGCCGGGTCGAGCACCGTGACGCCGCGCTCGCGCAGGGTCGCCACGTTGGCCTGCGTGGCCGGGTGCTCCCACATCTCGGTGTGCATCGCCGGGGCCATCAGCACCGGGCACCGCGCGGTGAGCAGCGTGTTGGTCAGCAGGTCGTCGGCCAGGCCGTGCGCGGCACGGGCCAGCAGGTCGGCCGTGGCCGGGGCCACGACGACGAGGTCGGCCTCGCGACCGAGCCGCACGTGCGGCACCTCGTGGACGTCGTCCCACACGTCGGCGTGGACGGGGTGTCCGGACAGCGCGGCCCACGTGGGGGCGCCGACGAACTCCAGGGCGGAGCGGGTCGGGACGACGCGCACGTCGTGCCCGCTCTCGGTGAGCAGGCGCAGCAGGCTCGCGACCTTGTAGGCCGCGATGCCGCCGCCGACGCCCAGGACGACGCGCGGCGGGCCGGCGCGGTGGCTGCCGCCGGCCTCGGTCGCGGCGTCCGGGCTCAGTTCAGGCCTCGACGGGCTCGGAGGTCAGCAGGCCGTCGTTGATCTCGCGCAGCGCGATGCTGAGCGGCTTCTCGTGCACGTGCGTCTCGACCAGCGGGCCGACGTACTCGAGCAGGCCCTCGCCGAGCTGGGAGTAGTACGCGTTGATCTGCCGGGCGCGCTTGGCGCCGTAGATGACCAGGGCGTACTTGGAGTCGGCAGCCTTGAGCAGGTCGTCGATCGGCGGGTTCGTGATGCCTTCGGGCGTGGCGATGGTGCCGGACACTGAGCGTCTCGTTTCGTCGTCGAACAGGTGGATCCGTCCACCATTGTGTCAGACGGCCAGCCCCATCTGCTGCACGAGCGCCGCGCTGGCCCGCTCGACGTCGTCGTTGACGATCGTCACGTCGAACTCGGACTCGGCCGCGAGCTCCTCGCGCGCGGTGGTCAGCCGCCGCTCGCGCTCCTCCTCGGACTCGGTGCCGCGGCCCACCAGGCGGCGCACCAGCTCCTCCCAGGTCGGGGGGGCGAGGAAAACGAACCGGGCCTCCGGCATGGTCTGCCGCACCTGCCGGGCCCCCTGCAGGTCGATCTCGAGCAGCGCGGCCCGGCCCTCGTCGAGCGCCCGCTCGACCGGGCCGCGCGGGGTGCCGTAGCGGTGCCGGCCGTGCACGATCGCCCACTCCAGCAGCTCGCCGTCCGACACCATCGCGTCGAAGGCCGCGTCGTCGACGAAGTGGTAGTGGACGCCGTCGACCTCGCCCGGCCGGGCCGGCCGGGTGGTGGCCGACACCGAGAGCCAGACCTGCGGGTAGGCCTCGCGGACGTAGGCGGACACGGTGCCCTTGCCCACCGCGGTGGGGCCGGCGAGGACGGTCAGACGGCGGCGGCTCACGACCCGGTCGAGAAGCGGGCCACGAGGGCGGAGGCCTGCTTGGCGCCGAGCCCGCGCACGCGGCGGCTCTCGGAGATCGCGAGCTCGTCCATGATCTGGCGGGCGCGCACCTTGCCCACGCCCGGCATCGCCTCGAGCAGGGCCGAGACCTTCATCTTGCCGATGACGTCGTTGCTCTGGCCGTCGCGGATGACGTCGGACAGCGAGCCCTGGGCGTGCTTCAGGCGGCTCTTGACGGCCGCCCGCTCACGGCGTGCCGCGGCAGCCTTCTCGAGCGCAGCCTGGCGCTGCTCCGGGGTCAGGGGCGGCAGGGCCACGGTGGTCACCTCGAGGTCGGACGGAGCGCCCCAGCGTTCCCCCGGGGTCGGGTTCAGAACCTAGCGACTCGAACCGCTGCCCGGCAACGAGAACGCTCAGGTCAGGGCCGTCCGGACGTCGTCGAGCGTGCGGCGGGCGGCGTCGCGCAGCCCGGCGACCGACGGCCCGGCCCGCAGCACCTCGCGCGAGGACGACGGCAGGACGTTGCGCCGCGCGTCGCCGAACACCGCGGCGAGCTCGGCCGCCCCGGCGCCCTGCGCCCCGACGCCCGGAGCCAGCAGCGGCGCCCGGCTTGCGACGAAGTCGATGCCGAGCGCGTCGACGTCCGCGGCGGCGACGGTCGCCCCGACGACCAGGCCGACGGAGCCGAGGTCGTCCGCACCGCCGTTGTCGCGCCCGACGGCCTCGACCACCGACCGCGCCACGCTGCGCCCGTCGGGCGTGCCGGCGTGCTGCACCTCCGGGCCCTCCGGGTTCGACGTCAGGCCGAGCACGAACAGCCCGGCCCCTTGTGCCGCAGCCAGATCCAGCGCGGGACGCAGGGACTCGTACCCCAGATACGGGCTGACGGTGAGCGCGTCGGTGGCCAGGTCGCTCGACTGGTCGAGGTACGCCTGCGCGTACGCCGTCATGGTCGAGCCGATGTCCCCGCGCTTGGCGTCGGTGATGACCAGGGCTCCGGCCGCGCGGGCCTCGCGCACCGTGCGCTCGAGCACCGCGACGCCGCGCGAGCCGTGCCGCTCGAAGAAGGCTGACTGCGGCTTGAGCACCGCGACCTCGCCCGCCAGCGCCTCGACGCAGGTCAGCGCGAAGCGCTCCAGGCCGGTCGCGTCGTCCGGCAGGTCCCAGGCCTGCAGCAGCCCGGCGTGCGGGTCGATGCCGACGCACAGCGGTCCACGCTCGTCCATGGCGGCTCGCAGCCGCACCCCGAAGGCCTCCACGCTCACCCCTCCCCCGCGAGCACGCGGTGCGCGTGCCCCACCGCGTCGACGAACCGGTCGAAACCCCTCTGCTGCAACGCCTGCGCCAGCTCGTCGCGCACGCGCAGCGGCGCGCGCGGGTCGTTGAAGGCGACGGTGCCGACCTGCACGGCCGACGCGCCGGCCAGCACCAGCTCGAGGGCGTCGAGCCCGGTGCGCACTCCCCCGACGCCGACGATCGGCACCTCGGGCAGCCGGCCGGCACGCATCGCGCCGTGCACCTGCCACACGCACCGCACCGCCACCGGACGCACCGCCGGACCCGAGAGCCCGCCGGTGATGCCGGCCAGCCGCGGCCGCATCCGGTCGACGTCGATCGTGATGCCCAGCAAGGTGTTGATCATCGTCAGGCCGTCGGCACCGGCCGCGACGCACGACGCGGCGATCGCGACGATGTCGGTGACGTCCGGCGACAGCTTGGCCAGCACCGGGACGGACGGCGGCAGCGCCTCGCGCACGGCCTCCACCACGGACGACGACGCCATCGGGTCGCAGGCGAACACCAGCCCGCGGTTGGCGACGTTGGGGCACGAGATGTTGACCTCGACCGCGGCGACGTCCGGCTCGTCGGCGAGGCGCAGCGCGAGCTCGCGGTACTCCTGCACCGAGCTCCCGGCGATCGAGACGACCGCCCGCGCCCCGACCGACCGCAGCCAGGCGAGGTCCTTCTCGACGAAGGCGTCGATCCCCGGGCCCTGCAGGCCGATCGAGTTCAGCATGCCGCTGGCGGTCTCGGCCATCCGCGGCGTGCTGCGGCCCGAGCGGGGCTGTGTCATGACCGACTTGGTGACGACGGCGCCGAGCTCGGCGACGTCGAAGAACTGGTGCAGCTCGCGCCCGGCGGCGGCGCAGCCCGAGGCGGTCATCAGCGGGTTCGGCAGCGTGATCGCGCCGATCGTCGTCCGCAGGTCGACGGTGGCCGGGCTGACGGCTGACCCGCCGACGGCGTCGGGCGCGTCGGGGGCGTCGGTGGCCGAGGGGGCGTGACCGGTCATCAGTGGCCTCCCATCGCCGCCGCGCCGACGGCGTCGTCCGGCACCCGGCCGATGCCGTCGTCCCAGGCCTCCCAGCGCACGCGGTCGCCGCGGAAGACCGGGCCCTCGACGCACGACCGCAGCATCCGGGTCTCGCCGTCCGTGCCGACCACGGGCATGACGCAGGTCATGCAGATCCCGATGCCGCAGGCCATCGACTCCTCGACGGCGACCTGGGCCACGGCGCCGTGGGCGGTCGCGACGTCCGTGACGGCGCGCAGCATGGCCATCGGGCCGCAGGCGTAGACGACGGAGGTGTCGGCGCGCTGCATCACGTCGGGCAGGACGTCGGTGACCCGGCCGCGCGTGCCCGCCGAGCCGTCGTCCGTGGTGACGGTGGAGGTCGTGGCCAGCCGGCGCGCCTCGAGGACCCCGAACAGCCGGTCCTCGCTCGCCGCGCCCAGCACCATGTCGACCCGGCACCTCTTCTCGCGCAGCACCTCGGCCAGCCAGAACAGCGGCGCCGTGCCGTAGCCGCCGCCGACGAGCGTGCAGCTCACGGGCTCCTTGGGCACCGGGAACGGGCGGCCCATCGGCCCCACCACGTCGACCGGCTCGCCCACCGGCCGCGTCGTCAGCCAGTGCGTGCCGGCACCGGCGTCGGCGACGACGACCTCGACCGTGCCGCCGTAGACACCCGTGGGCGACACCTTGTGGATCGAGAACGACCGCCGCAGCAGCATGCCCGAGCCGTCACCGCCCACCGACAGCGCGACGAAGTGCCCCGGTCGCGCCGACTCCGCGACGCCGGGCGCCAGCAGCGTGAGGTGCTGGTACGACCCGACCTTGCGCGCCGCGATGATCCGACCGGCCACCTGCACCGGCCCGCTCATCGCCGCGCCTCCAGCGTCGCGGCGTGCTCCTGCAGCGACCGCACCTGCACCGTGCCCGCGCGGGCGGACTCGATGCCCTGCACCGCCGCGGCCAGCTGCTGCACCGTCGTGATGATCGGCCGGTCCATGCTCGTCGTCGCCGCCCTGATCTCGTAGCCGTCGGCCCGCGCGTCGCGGCCGGAGGGCGTGTTGACCACCATGTCGACGGCGCCGTCGAGGATCCGCTGGACCACGGTGGGCTCGCCGTCCGGGCCGGTGCCTTCGCTGTGCTTGCGGACGACGGTGCTCTCGACCCCGTTGCGCCGCAGCACTTCTGCGGTGCCGGCGGTGGCGAGCACCGTGAACCCGAGGTCGACGAGCCGCTTGACCGGGAAGATCATGGCGCGCTTGTCGCGGTTGGCGACGGACACGAAGACGGTGCCGCGGTCGGGCAGACCGCCGTACGCCGCCGCCTGGCTCTTGGCGAAGGCGGTGCCGAAGTCGTCGTCGATGCCCATGACCTCACCGGTCGAGCGCATCTCGGGGCCAAGCACCGAGTCGACGACCAGGCCGTCGCGCGTGACGAAGCGCTTGAACGGCAGCACCGCCTCCTTCACCGACACCGGCGAGTCGGGTGGCAGGTGGGTGCCGTCGCCGGACGCCGGCAGCAGGCCCTCGGCGCGCAGCTCGGCGATGGTGCTGCCGAGCATGACCCGCGCCGCCGCCTTGGCCATGGGCACCGCGGTGGCCTTGCTGACGAAGGGCACCGTGCGGCTGGCCCGCGGGTTGGCCTCCAGGACGTAGAGGACGTCGGCGGCCAGGGCGAACTGCACGTTCAGCAGGCCGCGCACGCCGACCCCGCGGGCGATGGCCTCCGTCGAGGCGCGCACGCGGTCGATCTCGCTGTGCCCCAACGTGACCGGCGGCAGCACGCAGGCCGAGTCGCCCGAGTGGATGCCGGCTTCCTCGATGTGCTCCATGACGGCGCCCAGGAACAGCTCCTCGCCGTCGTACAGGGCGTCGACGTCGATCTCGATGGCGTCGTCCAGGAACCGGTCGACGAGCACCGGGTGCTCGGGCGAGGCCTCGGTGGCGCGCTGCACGTACGCCGCGAGGGTCTCGTCGTCGTAGACGATCTCCATGCCGCGGCCGCCGAGGACGTACGAGGGGCGCACCAGCACCGGGTAACCGATCTCACGGGCGACCTCGACCGCCTCGGCCGCCGAGAACGCCGTGCCGTGGCGCGGCGCCGGCAGCCCGGCGTCGTCCAGCACCCGGCCGAACGCCCCGCGGTCCTCGGCCAGGTGGATGGCGGCCGGGCTGGTGCCGACCACCGGCACGCCGGCCTCGGACAGCGCCTGCGCCAGCCCGAGCGGCGTCTGCCCGCCGAGCTGCACCACCACGCCGGCGACCGGGCCTGCCTCCTGCTCGGCGTGCACGACCTCGAGGACGTCCTCGAGCGTCAACGGCTCGAAGTACAGCCGGTCGGAGGTGTCGTAGTCGGTCGACACCGTCTCGGGGTTGCAGTTGACCATCACGGTCTCGTAGCCGGCGTCGCGCAGCGCGAAGCTGGCGTGCACGCACGAGTAGTCGAACTCGACACCCTGGCCGATGCGGTTCGGTCCCGAGCCGAGGATCAGCACGGCCGGGCGCTCGCGCGGCGCCACCTCGGTCTCCTCGTCGTACGAGGAGTAGTGGTACGGCGTGCGTGCCGCGAACTCGGCGGCGCAGGTGTCGACCGTTTTGTAGACGGGCCGGACGCCGAGCGCGTGCCGCACGCCGCGCACGACCGCCTCCGGCATCGAGCGCAGCGCGCCGAGCTGCTGGTCGCTGAACCCGTGGCGCTTGGCGCGGCGCAGGAGCGACGGCGTGAGCTCGGGCGCGTCGCGCAGCTCGCGGGCGAGGTCGTCGACCAGCGCGAGCTGGTCGAGGAACCACGGGTCGATGCCTGTGGCGTCGTGCACCTGCTGCACGCTCGCACCCGCCCGGATCGCCTGCTGCACCGTCAGGATGCGGCCGTCGGTGGGCGTGCTCGCGAGCTCGAGCAGGGCGTCGACGTCCGTGGGCGTCTCGCCGTCCCAGTGGAACGTCGAGCCCTTGCGCTCGGCCGACCGCAGCGCCTTCTGCAGCGCTTCGGTGAAGTTGCGGCCGATGGCCATGGCCTCGCCCACGGACTTCATCGTCGTGGTGAGCGTCGTGTCGGCCGCCGGGAACTTCTCGAACGCGAAGCGCGGCACCTTCACCACCACGTAGTCGAGCGCGGGCTCGAACGAGGCCGGCGTCTCGCGGGTGATGTCGTTGGGCACCTCGTCGAGGGTGTAGCCCACGGCGAGCTTCGCGGCGATCTTGGCGATCGGGAACCCGGTGGCCTTGCTCGCCAGCGCCGACGACCGCGAGACGCGCGGGTTCATCTCGATGACGATGATGCGACCGTCGTCGGGGTTGACCGCGAACTGGATGTTGCACCCGCCGGTGTCGACGCCGACCTCGCGGATCACCGCGATGCCGATGTCGCGCAGCCGCTGGTACTCGCGGTCGGTGAGCGTCATGGCCGGGGCGACGGTGATCGAGTCGCCCGTGTGCACGCCCATCGGGTCGAGGTTCTCGATCGAGCAGACGACGACCACGTTGTCGGCCTTGTCGCGCATCAGCTCGAGCTCGTACTCCTTCCACCCGAGGATCGACTCCTCGAGGAGCACCTCGGTCGTCGGCGAGGCGTGCAACCCGGCGCCGGCGATGCGGCGCAGGTCCTTCTCGTCGTAGGCGAAGCCGCTGCCGAGGCCACCCATCGTGAACGAGGGCCGCACGACCACCGGGTAGCCGAGGTCCTCGGCGACCGCCAGGCACTCCTCGATGGTGTGGGCGACGGCGCTGCGCGCGGACTCGGCGCCGCACCGCGCGACGACGCCCTTGAACGCCTCGCGGTCCTCGCCGAGCTGGATCGCCTCGACGTTGGCGCCGATCAACGGGCAGCCGTACTTCTCGAGCACGCCGTTCTCGTGCAGCGCGATCGCGGTGTTGAGAGCGGTCTGGCCACCGAGCGTGGCCAGCACCGCGTCGGGCCGCTCCTTGGCGATGATCGCCTCGACGACGTCCGGGGTGATGGGCTCGACGTAGGTGGCGTCGGCGAACTCCGGGTCGGTCATGATCGTGGCCGGGTTGGAGTTGACCAGGACGACGCGCAGGCCCTCGTCGCGCAGCACCCGGCAGGCCTGGGTGCCGGAGTAGTCGAACTCGCAGGCCTGGCCGATGACGATCGGCCCGGAGCCGATGACGAGCACCGACGTGATGTCCGTGCGGCGCGGCATCAGGCGTCCTCCCCCGCCGCGCGAGCGGCTGCTGGTCGTCCGGCCATCAGGTCGGCGAAGCGGTCGAACAGGTACCCGGCGTCGTGGGGGCCGGCGGCGGCCTCGGGGTGGTACTGCACCGAGAAGGCCGGCACGTCGAGGCACTCCAGGCCCTCGACGACGTCGTCGTTGAGGCACACGTGGCTGACCCGGGCGCGGCCGAACGGCGTGGTCGCCTCGCCGTCGAGCGGCGCCTGCACGGCGAAGCCGTGGTTGTGCGCGGTCACCTCGACCTTGCCGGTGCCGCGGTCGAGCACCGGCTGGTTGATGCCGCGGTGCCCGTAGCCGAGCTTGTAGGTGCCGAAGCCCAGCGCGCGCCCGAGCAGCTGGTTGCCGAAGCAGATGCCGAAGAACGGGATCCGCCGCTCGAGCACCTCGCGCAGCAGCTCGACCTGCGCGTCGGCGGTGGCCGGGTCGCCGGGGCCGTTGCTGAAGAACACGCCGTCGGGCGAGACGGCGAGGACGTCGTCGAGCCCGGCGGTGGCGGGCAGCACGTGCACCTGGAGCCCGCGCTCGGCCATGCGCTGCGGGGTCATGGACTTGATGCCCAGGTCGAGCGCCGCGACGGTGAAGCGCTTGTCCCCCAGGGGTTCCACGACGTACGCGGCGTCAGTGGAGACCTCCTCGGCCAGCTGGGCGCCGGCCATCTGCGGTGCCTGCCGGACGACGTCCACCAGGTCCGCGACCGGGCGGCCCGCTGCGTCGCCCGAGAACACGCCGGCCCGCATGGCGCCGCGCTCGCGCAGGTGCCGGGTGAGGGCACGGGTGTCGACGCCGCTGATGCCGACGACGCCCTGCGCGGCCAGCTCGTCCTCCAGCGGCCGGCGCGACCGCCAGCTCGAGGGTCGGGGTGACGGGTCGCGGACCACGTAGCCCGCGACCCAGATGCGGTGCGACTCGCCGTCCTCGTCGTTGATGCCGGTGTTGCCGATGTGCGGCGCGGTCTGCACCACGACCTGGCGGTGGTAGCTGGGGTCGGTGAGCGTCTCCTGGTACCCGGTCATGCCGGTCGAGAAGACGGCTTCGCCGACGCAGGAGCCGGTGGCGCCGTAGGGCTCCCCGGCGAAGGTGCGGCCGTCCTCGAGGACGAGCAGGGCGCTGGTCACGAGGCCTCCCGCGGGGCGTGGTCGAGGAGCGAGCGGATCGTGGCCTCCAGCGCGTCGCGCTCGGCGTCGTGGCGCAGCCGCACGGCCGTCGAGACCACCGTGCCACCGAGGTCCCAGTCCCAGACGAGGAGTCCGGCACCCGGGACGGCCTTGCCGGCCCGGACGCTCTCTCGCCGCACGTCGCGCAGGTCGGCCGTCGGCACGAAGACGTCGGGCGCGCCGTCGCGGACGACGGCCAGACCGGCGTCCGTCGCCAGCAGACGAGCGGCGCTGCGGGTGCCGAGCCCGTGGGCGACCACGCGGTCGAGCCAGTCGGCCGCGGACGTCGTCGAGACGTACGTCGCCTCGACCCCCTCGGCCGCTGCGCGCTGGGCCACGTCGGCCGGGACGGGCGCGGGCGCGGCGACGTCGAGCTGGCGGCGGGCCCGGTGCCGCCAGCCGAGCGCCATCAGGCCCCAGGCGACGACGACGAGCAGGACGACGACGAGCACCGACTCCGTGCGCGTCACACGAGCTCCCGCGCGTCGACCGGGGCGCCGTCCAGCACGGTGGCCCGGCCGCGCAGGAAGGTCGCCACGACCTTGCCGTGCATCTCGCGGTCGGCGAACGGCGTGTTCCGGCTCGCGGTCTGCTGACGGGCGGCGTCGACGGTCCAGCGCGCAGCCGGGTCGACCAGCACGAGGTTGGCCGGCGAGCCGACCTCGAGCGGGCGCCCCTGGCCCTCGAGCCGGCCGATCCGTGCCGGCCGCACCGACATCCGGTCGGCCACGCCGGCCCAGTCGAGCAGCCCGGTGTCGACCATGGACTCGACGACGGCGGACAGCGCGGTCTCCAGCCCGGTCATGCCCATGGCCGCGGCCATCCACTCGCAGTCCTTGTCCTCCGTGGCGTGCGGCGCGTGGTCGGTGGCGACGGCGTCGATCGTGCCGTCGGCCAGGCCCTCGCGCAGCGCCTGCACGTCGGCGTCCGAGCGCAGGGGCGGGTTGACCTTGAAGCGCGGGTCGTACGTGCGCACCTGCTCGTGCGTCAGCAGCAGGTGGTGCGGCGTGACCTCGGCGGTGACGTCGACCCCGCGGGCCTTGGCCCACCGGACGATCTCGACCGAGCCAGCGGTCGAGACGTGGCACACGTGCAGCCGCGAGCCGACGTGCTCGGCCAGCAGCACGTCGCGGGCGATGATCGCCTCCTCGGCCACCGCGGGCCAGCCGGTCAGGCCGAGCACCCCGCTGACGTCGCCCTCGTGCATCTGCGCGCCGACGGTGAGCCGGGGCTCCTGGGCGTGCTGCGCCACGACGCCGTCGAACGCCTTGACGTACTCGAGCGCCCGGCGCATCAGCACGGCGTCGTCGACGCAGTGCCCGTCGTCGCTGAACACCCGGACGCGGGCGGCGGAGTCGGCCATGGCGCCGAGCTCGGCCAGCCGCTCGCCGGCCAGCCCGACGGTGACCGCCCCGACCGGGTGGACGTCGACCCAGCCGGCCTCGCTGCCGAGCCGCCACACCTGCTCGACGACGCCGGCGGTGTCGGCCACCGGGTCGGTGTTGGCCATCGCGTGCACGGCGGTGAACCCGCCGGACGCAGCGGCACGGGTGCCGGACTCGACGGTCTCGGCGTCCTCGCGCCCGGGCTCGCGCAGGTGGGTGTGCAGGTCGACCAGGCCGGGCAGCGCCACCAGGCCGGCACCGTCGACGACCACCGCGTCTTCGGCGTCCAGGTCGGTGCCGACGGCCGCGATCGCGCCGTCGTCCAGCAGCAGGTCGGTCGGGTCGCCGCCGAGCGGTCGGACGGCGCGGAGCAGGTAGCCGGTCATCGGGTCTCCTCGTGCTCGTTGCCCGCCAGCAGCAGGTACAGGACGGCCATCCGGACGCTCACGCCGTTGCCGACCTGCTCGACGATGGTCGAGCGCTCGCAGTCGGCGGCGTCGGCGCTGATCTCGAGGCCGCGGTTCATCGGGCCGGGGTGCATGACGATCGCGTGCTCGGCCAGGCGGCGCAGCCGGCGCGCGTCGAGCCCGTAGCGGCGCGAGTACTCGCGAGCGCTCGGGAAGTAGGCGGCGCTCATCCGCTCGCGCTGCACGCGCAGCATCATCACGGCGTCGGCGTCGTCCAGCGAGGCGTCCAGGTCGTACGACGTGCGGCACGGCCAGGTGTCGACGCGTTGCGGCAGCAGGGTCGGCGGGGCGACGAGCGTGACGTCGGCGCCGAGGGTGTGCAGCAGCAGGACGTTGCTGCGCGCGACCCGGCTGTGCAGGACGTCGCCGACGATCGTGATCCGCTTGCCCTTGAGGTCCTGGCCGGTGGCCGCGCCGGGCTCGCGCTCGCCCACTAGGTGGTGGCGCATCGTGAACGCGTCGAGCAGCGCCTGCGTCGGGTGCTCGTGCGTGCCGTCGCCGGCGTTGACGACGGCACCGTCGATCCAGCCCGACGTCGCCAGCCGGTGCGGCGCGCCGCTGGCCCCGTGCCGGATCACGACCGCGTCGGCGCCCATGGCCTGCAGGGTGAGCGCGGTGTCCTTCAGGCTCTCGCCCTTCGACACGCTCGAGCCCTTGGCCGAGAAGTTGATGACGTCGGCCGACAGCCGCTTGGCCGCCGCCTCGAAGCTGACCCGGGTGCGGGTCGAGTCCTCGAAGAACAGGTTGATCACCGTGCGGCCGCGCAGCGTCGGCAGCTTCTTGATCTCACGGTGCTGGGTGGCGGCCATCTGCTCGGCCGTGTCGAGCACCTGGACGGCCTCGTCGCGGTCGAGGTCGCCGGCGGAGAGCAGGTGCCGCATCACGCCTCGCCCCCGACCGGGCGGGTGATCCGCACCTCGTCGCGGCCGTCGTGCTCCTCGAGCAGCACGCTCACGCGCTCGGCCAGCGAGGTCGGCAGGTTCTTGCCGACGTGGTCGGCGCGGATCGGCAGCTCGCGATGGCCGCGGTCGACCAGGACGGCCAGCCGGACGGCGCGGGGCCGGCCCACGTTGGCCAGCGCGTCGAGCGCGGCCCGCACGGTGCGGCCGGAGTACAGGACGTCGTCGACCAGGACGACGGTGCGCCCGTCGACCCCCTCGGCCGGCAGGTCCGTGCGCTCGATCGAGCGGACCGGCTGGTGGCGCAGGTCGTCGCGGTACATCGTGACGTCCAGCGCGCCGACGGGGACCGCGCTGCCCTCGACCTCGGCGATCCGCCGGGCCAGGCGCTGCGCGAGAGCGACGCCGCGGGTGGGGATGCCCAGCAGGACGAGGTCCTGGGCGCCCTTGTTCTGCTCGAGCACCTCGTGAGCGATCCGGGTCAGCACCCGGCGGATCTCGGGGGCCTCGAGCACCGTCGAGGAGACGGTGGTGGGAGCCGGTTCGACGGCATGACTCATCGCGTTCTCCTTCCCCGCCTCACAGGACGGGTCGTTAAAGGATCCGGCGCCGACGGTATCGCACGCCCGTCGACGTCCGGGGAGGGCGTCCGCGACGCGCCCGGGCAGCGCTCGCGAACCGTGTCGCACTTGACGCGGGTCGTCACGCTCCGTGACCATGTACGTGCTGCCGGCTCAGGACGAGTCGGGCGGAGGGGGCGTTCCCCGCCGGTGGGGCCTGAGCGAGGAGAGCAGATGTCGACGGACTACGCCCGATCCCTGGGGTCGCGCCTGCGCGCGATCCGCACCCAGCAGGGCCTGTCCCTGCACGGGGTCGAGGAGCGGTCCGAGGGCAAGTGGAAGGCCGTCGTCGTCGGTTCGTACGAGCGCGGCGACCGCGCCGTCACCGTGCAGCGCCTGGCCGAGCTGGCCGACTTCTACGGGGTCCCGGTGTCGGCGCTGCTCCCCGACGCGGGCAGCGCGTCCGTCGTCGAGGCGCCGCCGCGCCTGGTCATCGACCTCGAGCGGCTCAGCAACGTGCCGGCCGAGCGCGCCGGGCCGCTGGCCCGCTACGCCAGCACCATCCAGTCCCAGCGCGGCGACTACAACGGCAAGGTGCTCTCGATCCGGCAGGACGACCTGCGCACCCTGGCCGTCATCTACGACATGCCGCCGGCGATGCTCGCCGAGGAGCTCATCAGCTGGGGCGTGCTCGACCCCGACGCGCGTCGCGCCGTCGAGGGCGGCGTTGACCGCCTCTGAGCTGCCTGAGCCGACCCCGGTCCCTCAGGGGGCCAGGGTCGGCTTCAACTCGAGGATGCGGCTGAGCAGGCCGTTGACGAACGCCGGCGAGTCGTCGGTCGACAGCGACGTCGCCAGCTCGACCGCCTCCGACACCGCGACGGCGTCCGGGACGTCGTCGTTGAACAGGATCTCCCACGCGCCGAGCCGCAGCAGCGCGCGGTCGACGGCGGGCATGCGCTCGATGGTCCAGCCCTGCGAGTACGTCGAGATCAGCTCGTCGAGACGCGGGCGCTCAGCCACGACGCCCTCGACGAGGGTCACGGTGTACTCGTTGACCGGCGGGTCGGCCTGCGCCACGCGGTCGGAGAGCACGGTGACCGCGTCACGCCGGCGCTGGTCGGCCTCGAACAGGACGTCGACCGCGCGCTTGCGCGCCTTGGTGCGTGCTGCCACGACGACTCGTCAGTTCACGCGGCCGAGGTAGTCACCCGAGCGGGTGTCGACCTTGACCTTGGTGCCGGTCTCGAGGAACAGCGGCACGGCGATCTGCGCGCCGGTCTCGAGCGTCGCGGGCTTGGTGCCGCCGGTGGAGCGGTCGCCCTGCAGGCCCGGCTCGGTGTAGGTGATCTCGAGGACGACGGACGTCGGCAGCTCGACGTAGAGCGGCGTGCCGTCGTGCAGCGCGACCACGGCGTCCTGGTTCTCGAGCATGAAGTCGGCGGCCGTGCCCACGGTCGCGGCGTTCACGTGGATCTGGTCGTAGGTGTCGCCGTCCATGAAGACGAAGTCGTCACCGTCCTTGTACAGGTACTGCATGTCGCGCTTGTCGACGTTGGCGGTCTCGACCTTGGTGCCCGCGTTGAACGTCTTGTCGACGACCTTGCCGGAGAGCACGGCCTTCAGCTTGGTGCGCACGAACGCCGGACCCTTGCCGGGCTTGACGTGCTGGAACTCCACCACGGACCAGAGCTGGCCCTCGAGGTTGAGCACCATGCCGTTCTTGAGGTCGTTCGTCGATGCCACTGCCGTCGCTCTCTCTGGGGGTTGTCGAGGTGCGAGCCCTGCTGGGCCGCCGACCATCCTACCGGTCCTGGAGCGGTCACCCGTTCGGCCCAGCGACGCCCGGCCCGGCTCAAGGCGCGAGCCCTGCTGCCGAGACAGCGTGACGAGCCGGACGCATGGGGCGTCCCGCGACAAGGAGTGTGATCCGTGACCGACAGCCGACGCAGCACGCGAGTGCTGGCATGGGGGGCCGCGGCAGCGGTCACGTTCTCGGGGCTGACGATGGCGGCGCCCTCGGCGTACGCCGCCGCTCCGGCTGCGCCCTCGGCGGCCAGCCTGGCCCCCAACTCGTCCGTCGACCCGCACCGTGACGTCGAGCTGACCTGGGCCGCTGTCAGCGGCGCCTCGTCGTACGACGTGCAGGTGCTGGACGACGACAACCCCGACCTGGCGAAGGTCTGGGAGCAGGCGTCCACCATCAACCGCGTCACCGTGCCGGAGTCGCTCCCCGACGGCCAGTACCGCTGGCGCGTGCGTGCGACCACCGGCTCGGGCACCAGCGCCTGGACGTCGATGGCCACCCTGACCAAGGGTTGGGAGGAGGCCGTCACCGGCCTCGGCCACGTCGACGAGCGCGTCCCGACCCTGTCGTGGAACCCGCTGCCCGACGCCTCGTTCTACGAGATCGAGATCAACCGCCGCAGCTTCACGTCGCCCCAGTACTCCCAGGGAGACAGCTTCCGGTGCTGGACGGCGCAGACCACCTTCACGCCCTACGGCGTGAGCCTCGGCGGCGGGTACTTCGACGCCGCCCCCGGCAACATGACCGCCTGCGCCCTCGGCGCGGCGAGCCCGTCGGTCGGCGACCCGAAGACCCAGCTGATCTACGGCGACACCTTCTACTGGCGCGTCCGCGGCCGTGACGGCACGGTCGACGAGCGCACGACCGCCTTCCCCGACGCCTCGGCGGCCTGCCTCGGTCCGTGGCTCGAGTCCGGCTTCACCGTGGCCGACGCCCCGGGTGGCGGTGGCAAGGTCGTCACCATCCCCACCGGCCAGACCGCACCGGGCACCGTCCCGGCCCCGGCCTGCTCCGACTGGTCGACCGAGTCCACGTTCGTGCCCACCGACCCGGGCATCTCCGTAGGCCCCGCGGCTGCTCCGACGGGTCTGACCGCCACGCCCACCGCTGCCGGCGCCCTCACGGGTGACCCGACCTTCAGCTGGGACCCGGTCGCGAACGCGGTGTCCTACCGGCTCTACGTGTCGCGCGACCGCCAGATCGGCTCGCTCGACCTGGCCGCGGGCACCCAGGGGACCAGCATCACCCCGGCGTCCGGGGTGCACCTGACCTCGACCGACCAGTACTGGGCGGTCCAGGCCTGCAGCGTGACCAGCATCGCGCAGGACACCGACGGCACCGACGACAACCAGATCGACTGCGGTCCGATCTCGGCCATCACCCCGATCCACCAGGTGACGGCCAACCCGGTCACCGGGGTCGCGCTGGTCGACGGTGCTCACGGCTACCTCGTCGCCTCCTGGAACACGGGCGCTGCCGCCCGTGCCGCCGCGAAGGCCTACGACGTCGAGCTGCGCAACGCCGACACCGGCGCCACCGACGTGGTGCGCACCGACCGCCTGGCGACGGGGATCAACGACGGCACGTCGCACGTCGTCCTCCCCTCGAAGTCGCTGCCCGAGGGCTCCTACTCCGTGCGCGTGCGTCCGGTGGCGGAGAACGACCGGTACACGGCGTGGAGCGCGGCGTCGTCCGCGGTCGTCATCGACAAGGCCGCCCCCACGGTGCGCCTGGTCTCGGCGGGCGGCTTCAACGACCGTGACTCGGTGCAGCTGACCTTCAGCGAGCCGGTCTCGGGCGTCACCTCCTCGACGCTGGGTGTGGCCACCTCGGCCGGCACACGGGTCGCCGGCGCGGTGGCGCACGCATCCGGGAACACGTGGTTCTTCACCCCGGACAAGGCGTGGGTGCCCGGCATCTCCGTCAAGGCGTGGACGAACGGCGGCGCGACCGACCGGGCGGACAAGCCGGCCACGGCTGTCGGCTCCTCCGTCGGGGCCAGCAAGATCGCCGACAGCGCCGGCCAGGCCCTGGTCTTCGCGAACGGCGACCACGGCTGGAGCACCCGCTCGGCCAGCGACGCCTACGGCAAGAGCTACCGCTCGACGGTCGACAGCGCG
Organism: Angustibacter peucedani; assembly: GCF_054779595.1. NCBI lineage: Bacteria > Bacillati > Actinomycetota > Actinomycetes > Kineosporiales > Kineosporiaceae > Angustibacter > Angustibacter peucedani. Next base: position 11,996 of record NZ_BAAGXY010000071.1, on the reverse strand, counting down.
TCGACCAGCAAGCGGGCCAGCGCCAGCACCTCGGTGTACGGCTCGAAGGTCGTCGTCAGCTTCTGCCGGTCGCCGCAGTCGGGCAACCTGCGGGTGTACGTCGACGGCAAGCTCAAGACGACGGTCTCGCAGTACCGCAGCTGGACCGGCTGCGGCAGCACGGTCTCGATCAGCGGCCTCAGCACCGGCACCCACTCGGTGCTGCTGCAGGCGCAGGCCAGCGGCTCGCGGACGACGGTCTCCGTCGACCGCGTGACGGTCAGCTGACCAGCACCCGCTGAACCGCCGAAGGGCCTCTCCCGCAACGGGAGGGGCCCTTCGTCGTGCGTCGCCGGCTCTCGCTCAGGGCGCCAGCTCGGAGTACGCCGCGTGCAGAAGCGCCGGGTCGGGGCCCTCGAGCCGCGCCGGGCGAGCGAGTCCCTCCAGCACGACGAAGCGCAGCAGATCACCGCGCGTCTTCTTGTCGCGGCGCATGGCGGTCAGGAGCTGCTCCCAGCGGTCCTGCCGGTACGTCGTGGGGAGCCCCAGCGCGGACAGCACCTCGCGGTGCCGTTCGGCGGTGGCGTCGTCCAGGCGCCCGGCCAGCCGGCCGAGCTCGGCCACGTAGACGAGCCCGACGGACACCGCGGCGCCGTGCCGCCACCCGTAGCGCTCGACGTGCTCGACGGCGTGGCCGAAGGTGTGCCCGTAGTTGAGGATCTCGCGCAGCCCGGACTCGCGCAGGTCCTGGCCCACGACCTCGGCCTTGATCCGCACGCTCCGCTCGACGAGCTCGCGCGTCGACGGCGCGTCCCACGCCGTGGCGGCCTGCGGGTCGCGCTCGACGACGTCCAGGATCACGGGGTCGGAGATGAAGCCGCACTTGACGACCTCCGCCAAGCCGGCGACGAAGTCGTTGCGCGGCAACGTCTCCAGCGTCGTCAGGTCACACAGCACACCGGCCGGCGGGTGGAAGGCCCCCACGAGGTTCTTGCCCTCGGACGTGTTGATGCCTGTCTTCCCGCCGACAGCGGCGTCGACCATGCCGGCGAGCGTGGTCGGCACGTGCACGACGCGCACCCCGCGCAGCCAGGACGACGCCACGAAACCGGCGAGGTCGGTGACCGCACCTCCCCCGACGCCCACCACGACGTCGGTGCGCGTGAACCCGGCCTGTCCGAGCGCACCCCACAAGAAGGCCGCCACCTGAGCCGTCTTGGCCTCCTCGGCGTCCGGCACCTCGGCGACGAACGCCTCGTAGCCGTGCGACGCCAGGTCGTCGCGCACCGCTTCTCCGGTGGCGCGCAACGCCTTCGGGTGGACGACCAGCACGCGCTGGGCGGACTCCCCCACCAACGACGGCAGCTCGTCGAGCAGGTGCTCGCCGACGACCACGTCGTAGGGCTGGTCGCCCGGCACGGTGATCCGGGTGGGCCCCCTCATCGGCGCTCGGCCTCCTGCAGCCCGGCGACGACGTCCGCGGCGACCTCGTCGGCTCCTCGCCCGGCGGTGTCGACGACGTACGTCGCGACCCGCTCGTACACCGGACGCCGGGCGTTCATCAGCTGCGTCCACGCGGCGCGCGGGTTGACGCTCAGCAGCGGACGGCTCTGCGCGAAGCCGATGCGCTTGGCCGCGTCGCCGATCGCGACGTCCAAGAACACCACCGTCAGGTCGGCGAGGTCGGCCTCGGTGCGCGGGTCGAGCACCGACCCACCGCCGAGAGAGACCACTCCGGGCTCCCCCGCGAGCAGGTCGGCGCACACCTCGCGCTCCAGCTCGCGGAACGTCGCCTCGCCGTCGTCGACGAAGATGTCCGAGATCGACCGGCCGGCCCGCTGCTCGACGACGTCGTCGACGTCCGCGAAGGGCTCGCCCAGCGACTGCGCCACGAGCAGCCCCACCGTCGTCTTGCCCGAGCCGGGCGGGCCGACGACGACGAGCCGGGGGCCGGTCACCACGTGCGCAGCGCGGCCGGCACGGACGCGAGGTAGGCAGCGTGGTTGCGCGCGGTCTCGGCCAGCGAGTCGCCGCCGAACTTCTCCAGGCACGCCTCGGCCAGGACCAGCGCGACCATCGCCTCCGCGACGACACCCGCCGCCGGCACGGCGCAGACGTCGGAGCGCTGGTGGATCGCCTTGGCCGCCTCCCCGGTCGCGACGTCGACGGTGTCGAGCGAGCGCGGCACGGTCGAGATCGGCTTCATCGCCGCGCGCACGCGCAGGACGCCGCCGGTCGACATGCCGCCCTCGGTGCCGCCGGCGCGGCCCGTGCGTCGACGCACGACGCCGTCGGCGTCGTGCTCCATCTCGTCGTGGGCGACCGACCCGCGACGGGCCGCGGTGCGGAAGCCGTCCCCCACCTCGACGCCCTTGATGGCCTGGATGCCCATGAGCGCACCGGCGAGCCGCGAGTCGAGCCGCCGGTCCCAGTGCACGTGCGAGCCGAGACCCGGAGGCACGTCGTGCGCCACCACCTCGACCACGCCGCCGAGGGTGTCGCCGTCCTTGCGGGCCGCCTCGACCTCGGCGACCATCGCGGCCGAGCCGACGGCGTCCAGAGTGCGGACGGGGTCGGCGTCCAGGCGCTCGACGTCGTCGGGGGTCGGCAGGGGCGCGTCGTCGTCCACGCCCGCCGTGCCGATGGCGACGGTGTGCGACACCAGGCGGATGCCGTACGCCTGCTGCAGCAGCGCCGCCGCGACCGCACCCAGGGCGACGCGCGCCGCCGTCTCGCGCGCGCTGGCCCGCTCGAGCACCGGCCGCGCGTCCTCGAAGCCGTACTTCTGCATGCCGACCAGATCGGCGTGGCCCGGGCGCGGTCGCGTGAGCGGACGGTTGCGCGCCACCTCCTGCGGCGCGTTGACGTCGTCCGCGGCGGCGAGCTCGTCGGCCGCCACCGGGTCGGGGCTCATCACGGTCTGCCACTTGGGCCACTCGCTGTTGCCGATCCGGACGGCGAACGGCGAGCCCAGCGTGACGCCGTGCCGCAGGCCGCCGAGCACCTCGACGGCGTCCTGCTCGAACTTCATCCGCGCCCCCCGGCCGAAGCCGAGCCGGCGGCGGGCGAGCGCGGCGGCCAGGTCGTCCGACGTGACGTGGACGCCGGCGGGCAGGCCCTCGAGCACCGCGACGAGCGCCGGGCCGTGCGACTCACCGGCGGTCAACCAACGCAGCATGCGGCCAGTCTCTCAGGTGCACCGCTGCCGGGACGCCGACGGCCCACCTCCTGGACCGGAGGTGGGCCGTCGGACGACGAGCGGGTGGTCAGCGGACGAGCCGCGACTGCCCCTCGCACAGGTCGAACGTCGCGTCGCCGTACTGGATGGCGCCGCAGGTGCCCTCGCGCAGGTTCAGAAGCTTGAAGTAGCTGGCGAACTGGTTGAGCGGCTTGACGTCGTAGGTCTTGTCGTCGACCTTGATGCGCGCCTGGGTGTCCCCGTCGGAGACGGCGATCATCGAGATCTTGATGGACTTGACCTGCGGCGCCGGCTTGCTCGTCTTCGTCGGCGAGGACGACGGCACGGACACCGAGTGGGTGGACGTCGAGCTCGGCACGTTCGCCGGAGCGGTCGTGCCCGTGGAGCCCGCGGTCGCGGCGTTGGTCGAGCCGGCCGTCGCGGCACCGGTGCCGGCGGCCTCCTCGACGAGCGCCTTGAACGGGTCGCGGGCGTTGCTGCCGTCGAACTTCTTGATCGGCGGCGCGCTGGTGGCGGTGCCGGTCGGCGCGACGGTCGCGGTGGCCGCGGGGTGGTGGGCCGAGGCCACCACGCCGGTGTCAGCCGCGGTGTCGTCGCCACCGGTCAGGAACACGTAGCCCATCGCGGCGACGACGGCGAGCGCAGCGGCCACGCCGCCGGCGACGAACAGCTTCTTGCGGCTGGCCTGCTCGCCGGCCTCGTCGACGACCACGCCGTCGGCGGGAGCGTTCTTCCGAAGGTTCATGTCGTCCTCGCTCAGCTCGCGGAGCCGGTGGTGGTGGTGGCCGTCGAGGCGGCGGTGGCCGCGGCCTTGGTGTCGAGCACGAACACCCGCGTGGTCAGCGACATCTGCAGGTCACCCTTGGCCGCGCCGTCGATCGCCGACTTGGTCAGCGAGATGTTGTCGACCATGACCGCCCGCCGCATCTGCGACTGCAGCTTCTGCAGGTACAGCGTGAGCTCGGCGTAGGAGCCGGACACGACGACCGTGCTCTGGATCTGCTGGATCGGAGCTGTTTCGGTGGCCACGGTGGTGGGCGCGGCGGACTGGGTGCTGGCGAGAGCGGTCGGGCTGGTGGGAGCGACGCTGACGAGCGTCACCCCGGCCTGGTCGCTGTACTTCGACAGGTCACGGACGAGAGAGGGCAGCGCCGGGTTCTCGGGCATCTGCTGCTTGATCTCGGCGAGCTGGGCCTGGCGCGCGGGGAGCGAGGCGAACTGCGCCTTGAGCTCCTGCGTCTTCAGCTTCAGCTGGTCGTTGAACGCCTGCTGCTGGGTGTCCTGCTCGCGCAGCGAGGCGGCCTCGGAGCGCTGGGGCGAGATGAGCAGGAACCAGGCGGCGATGACCACCAGCACCGCCACGACGGCGGTACCCGCGCTCCACACGCGCGTCTTGGACATGATCAGCCCTGCTTCCGGTCGTAACGGTGCGACAGGGCCTCATCGGTGATGGTGGCCGTCGACACGAAGTTGACGATGTACTTGCTGCCGACCTTGGCGCGGGCCGAGTTGGTGAAGTAGGCGTCGGCCATGCCCGGCTGGCGCCCGACGACGTCCAGCCAGGTGGCGACGTCGGGGTGGCTGAGGGCCGCGCCGTTCACGGTCAGGACCCCGATGCCGGCTCCGGCCGGCGCGGCGGTCGCGGCGGTACCGGTGGTGCCGGCCGTGGGTGCGGTGGCACCAGCCGCCGGCACGCTCCCAGCGGCGTTCAGGTTGAGCGTGAGGCTGGTGAACCACACGTTCGTCGGCAAGGTGAGCGCGAAGTTGTTCAGCGTGCGGTACCACTCCACGTCGTTCGCCATGGCCGTCGAGCGCGCGGCCTCGGCCGCGTCGATCGCCGCGATGGTGAGCGGTACGTCGGCGTACTTGGCCTGCTCGTTCTGCAGCGTGACCGTCTGGGCCTTGGTCACAGCGAGCTCGTCGGAGGCCGCGTTCTTGTCGTGGACCTGCAGCGCGTAGACGCCGCCGAGAGCGGCGACGACGGCGGCGAGGCCGACGGCCAGACCGGCCTGCGTGCGCTTGAGGGCGCGCGCCTGCTCGATCTCCGGCGGCAGCAGGTTGACCCGCGCGGTCCGCAGACCGTGCGTGGTGCCGAGACCCGCGACCTGGGTCTGCTCGGCAAGGCTCATCGGTCAGCTCCCAACGCGAGACCCACCGGCACGGCGACCAGGGGCTGGACGAAGTCGATCTGGTCCTCGGACAGGCCGGTGCGGCCGACCGAGATGGTCGAGAGGGGGTTGCCGACCGAGACCGGCAGGCGGGTGGCCGCCTCGAGCCGCTCGGCCAGGCCGTGCAGGCGCGAGCCGCCGCCGCTCAGCACGAGCCGCGACAGGCGGGCGCCGGCCGGGGCCGACGACGCGAAGTAGTCCAGCGAGCTGCGCACCTCGTCGACGAAGGCCGCCGCGGTGCTCTCGAGCGCGCGGCCCGCGTTGAGCTGCTGCTCGTGGTCGATGCCCTGCAGGCCGGGAGCCTGCTTGATGGCCTCGGCCTGCTGGCGCGTGGTGCCCAGCGTGTCGGCGACGGCGTCGGTGACGTCCTGGCCGCCCATGAGCAGGATGCGGACGAAGAGCGGGGCACCCGCGCGGTGGACCACGATGTTCGTGACCCGGGAGCCGACGTCCACGAGGGCGACGGTGTCGGAGTCAGCGGCGCCGAACGACCCGAGCGAGCGGAGCACCGCGAACGACGTCAGGTCGACCGACCCGACGCGCAGGCCGGCGCGCTGCACGGCGTTGACGTTGGACAGCACCATGTCGCGGACGGCGGCGACCAGCAGGCCGCGCAGCATGCGCTGCTGGCCGGGCTCGCCGTACTCCTCCACGGGGTGGAAGTCCAGGACGGCCTGCTCGACCGGCATGGGCAGGAAGTCCTGCACCTGGAAGGCGAGCGACGCCTTGAGCTCCTTCTCGGGCAGCGCCGGGAGGTCGACCTGGCGCACGATCACACGCTGGTTGGCCACCCCCAGGACGACCTGCTTGTGCGAGAAGCCCGTGTGCGACCACAGCTGCTTGAGCGCGTGGGCGACAACACCCGCGTCGACCACCTCGCCGTCGCGCACGGCGCCGTCGGGCAGCGCGACCTGCCCGAACTTCTCGAGCGTGACACCGTGCTTGCCGAACGACAGCTCAGCAGCGCGCACGCCCGACGTCCCGATGTCGAGACCGATCGCGGACCGTCCAGCCACCTCGTAACCCCTTCCATGCGGCACCGCCGCGTGGCGGCCCTCCAGTCGGGGCCGTGTCAGAGGGAGGATCGGAGCGTGGGGCGGATCACTTGAGCGTTTAGGCGTCGAAGATCTGCAGGTACCAGTCGGCGAGACGCTGCCCGACGAGCACGGCCAGCAGGGCGCCGGCCAGCATGAAGGGCCCGAACGGGATCGCGCTCTTGCGCGTGGCCCGCTTCGCGACCATGAGGACCGCCCCGTAGAGACCGCCGAGCAGGAACCCCGCGAAGGCCCCGACTGCCAGGGCACCCCAGCCGATGAAGCCCAGGGCGAGCCCCAGCACGCCGGCGAGCTTGACGTCGCCGAACCCCATGCCGCGCGGGTTGATGAACGCCAGCAGGAAGTACAGGGCGAACAGCACCGCTCCCCCGACCACCCCGCGCAGCAGGTCGTCCCACCGCCCGTCGACCACTGCGGGCAGCAGCAGCAAGGCCCCCATCACCCCGTACGACGGCAGGACGATGGCGTTGGGCAGCCGGCGCACGTCGACGTCGATCAGTGCGAGCGCGACGCTGATGGCAACCAGGTAGAGGTAGGCCGGCAGCTCCCACGCCAGCCCGATCCGCCAGGCGACGACACCGAACAGCAGTCCGGTGACGGCCTCGACGAGCGGGTAGCGGATGCTGATCGGCTCGCCGCAGTCGCGGCACCGCCCCCGCAGCAGCAGCCACGAGAGCACCGGAACGTTGTCACGCCCGCGGATCTCACGTCCGCAGCGCGGGCAGTGGCTGCCCGGGCGCACGACCGACTCGCCGCGCGGCACCCGCCACACGACGACGTTGAGGAACGAGCCGATGACGAGGCCGAGGACGACGGCGAGGACGACGAGGGCGATCACGGTGCAGGACTGTAGCGGTGAGGACGGCTCGACCCCGGCCGCAGCCGGGGTCGAGCCGTCATGTCACGAGCCGACGTAGGCCGGCTTCAGCTCGCCGGTGGTCTGCGCCGACCAGCTGGCGTTGGTCCACTGCGGGAAGTACGGCGGGGACTGGAACCGCAGCCGGGTGTCGTAGCTGTAGTCCTTGTCGTAGCCGGGCGTGCCGCGCCGGACGATCCCGCGGTAGCGCTGGGCGATCGACCCGCGCACCGACAGGGTGCCCTGGTCGCTGCCGTACGCGTACGACTGCACGAAGAACGAGTGCTGCAGCGTCTGGATCGAGGCGTAGATCCAGCGGTTGCCGCTCGCGTTCGTCTGACCGGGGTACGTGATGTCGGAGTAGGTGGTGCCGAAGGTGTACTTGTCCGTCCAGGTGCAGGTGACGCTGGTGACGCCGTTCGGTGCGTTGGTGGGGTTGGCGTCGTTGGTGCCGTTGCAGGTGACACCGGTGTTGCTCGACCCCACGGTGTTGCTCGGCGTGCGGTTTCGCTGCACCGGGTGGTACACCTGCACCGAGTTGGCGGCGACCAGCCCGACGATGTCGGTACCGGACGGCGCATCCCCCGTGGCCGTCGAGGCCAGCGCCAGGTTGTTCGTCACCACGACGTTGTTCTCGGCCGCGATGGTGACGCGCCCCTTGACCGTGCCCTCGACGTAGACGTTGCCCTGCCCGCAGTCCATCTTGGGCGAGTGCGCGTCGTTGGGGTCGGTCTGCGTCTGCGAGTACGTGCTCTTCGACCAGCTGGACGTGGTCGTCGCACCCGAGCTCTTGGTGAACCGCCGCGTCGTGGTGATCGTCGAGCTGTCCGGGTTGTAGTACCCGATGTCGCGCACCTCGCGAGCCGCGGTGCCAGATCCCTGCGGGATCACGTCGTTGCTCGTGCTGCCCGAGGACGTGCCGTTGACGACCTGGCCCGGGATGCAGGCGTTCGCCGCTCCCGAGTTCCGCACGTAGATGACGGAGTCGTTCGGGACGGGGATGGTCTGACCGGCCGCCGGTCGGGGGTCGGTCCCGCTGGTCGGCTTGAAGTTCGACGCGTTGCCGCAGTTCAAGCTGGACGGCGACGCCGGGTTCACGATGGTCTGGCCGTTGCTCAGGGTGTTCCAGACGGTCATCGTGCCGTCGCTGTTGAACCGGATCCGCGTGTCGCCCCAGTAGTTGCACCCGGGGTAGTTGACGAACTCGGCGCTGTTGTCCGGCAGGTCGAGCTTCGGCGCGTACTTGGCCCCTGCGGAGGTGCCGAAGTACGGCTTGCCGCCGCCGCTGTTGCTCTGGCCGTAGTCGTAGTACCGGTAGCAGTACCCGCGGGTGGGGTTGGTCGTCGCGTTGGTCGGGCAGTTGGGGTCAGCGGTCTCGTAACCCTGGAGGAAGGAGGCCTGGTAGCCCACGCCACCGGTGGTTCCGCCGCCCGTGATGCCCGGGGTGTCGTTGAAGTGCACGCGCCCGTCGAGCTTGTCGCCGGACGAGAAGGCGATCTCGACGCAGTTGTCGCGGTGGCCCGTGGCGCTGGTCGGCGAGAGCGTTCCGGAGTACCCGGACGCCTTCTCCCACCAGTACTTGCCGTTGGCAGCACCGTTACCGCCGCAGTCGGGGTCGGCACCACCTGGGTAGACGACCACGTTCTCGGGGTCGGCGTCCTCGAAGTCGGTGTAGTAGAGGAAGTCGGTCGACCCGCCGCGGGCGACCCGGACGTCGATCGTGCGGTACGAGGTGCCCACCTTGCCGGTCGAGGTCAGACGCACGCTGCCCGCGTCGTACCGCGGGTCGTAGTGGAAGACGCCCTTCGTGGCGTCCCCGCCTTTCACGGTCTGCCAGCCGGCGGGCGTCGAGCTGTTCCACCCGCAGGTGTTCGCCCCGGAGTTGGGGCCCTTCATCGCGATGTTGCTGCAGTCGACCGAGAGGGCGTAGCTGTCGGCCTTGTTCAGACGGGACACGTAGTCGTCGACGCCAGCCTGCGCCGCCGCCAGGGCCGCGTTCCAGTTCTGGTCACGTCGTGCCTGGGGCGAGACCTGGGCCGCGTACGCCAGGGACACGAGCATGAGGGCGGTCATGACTGTGCCGATGCCCAGCACCGTGACCATGGCGAACCCGCCGTCGTCCCCGGCCGCCGTGCGGCCGCGGAGCGCCTCGAGAAGTCGTCGCATGAGTGGTCCTCGGCTCACGTGTTGGAAGGGGCGTTGTTGATCTGGGCGTTGGCGTTCGGCAACGACACGCGGGTCACGACCGTGCTCTGCACGACCTCGTTCCCGGTCTTGACCGACACCTGGACGTCGATGCTGTTGACGCTGGGGAGCGTGGTCGCGTTGAGCGGCGTCGTCATGCCGTTGGGCGCCGTGACGCTGTAGTAGACGAAGAGCGGCTTCGTCGCGTCGTACACGACGCTTCGCGCCACGGTCCGCGTGTACACGGTGCACCCCGGAGCGCCGACGGTGCAGTAGGTGTAGGCACCGCTGCCGTTGACGCCGCTCGCCGGCTGCACGGTCTCGATGAGCTGGCCGGTGGGCTTGAGCTCGTAGGTGACCTTGCTCGGCCCGTTGGCGTTGGAGGCGTTGTAGAGGTTCCCGTAGAAGCTGACCTTGTTCCAGTCCGCCTGGAGGAACGCCGCGACGTCGGGGTTCGAGCCACCGATCTGCGAGGGCAGCACCGCGGTGCGGATGGTCTTGCTCATCGTCTCCATCGCGGCCTTGGCCTGCTGTGCCTGGTCCAGCCGGTTGGCGTTGCCGCGCACCGTCTTCTGGGCCTGGATCAGCGCGCCGAAGGCGAGTGCGGAGATGAGAGAGAGCAGCACGATGACCGTGAGCATCTCGACGAGCGTGAAGCCGGCGTCGTCCCGCCGGTTGCGCCACCGCGCCGTCAGGGTGTTCACGGGACCACCGTCACAGAGACATTCTTCTGCGCGCTGGCCGCGTTCACCGTGAAGGCGGTGGCGCTGAACCCGCTGGCCTTGATGGTCCAGTTGCCCGCGGGGAGGGAGGCAGACACCTGACCCGACGAGTTGGTCGTGCCCAACGTCACCGGGTTGTAGGTCTGCGTGCACGGGGCCTCGCTGGTCACCGTCGGCACCGCGGTCACGGTAGACCCGACGACGGCCGCGTTGGTGCTGTTCTTCACCGTGACCCGCACCGGCGTCAACGAGTGCGTCGCGGTACCAGAACCACCACCCGCCACGACGACCGCCGCCTGCCGCGTCCCGCCGGCGCTCGCCGGGTCGGACTGCTTGCACGTGCCCGGCCACGAGATGTAGCCGGCCGTCGAGGGCCACAGGCCGGTGATCGTCGTCGATGCGCCGGAACCAGGGAAGCTCTTGGTGCCGCCGACGATGTCCGGGCTGTAGAGCGTGACCGGCGCGTTCTGCGCCGGGAGCGCGAACCCACCGTTGACCGTCTGGTTGACCGTGACCGACACGGCCTTGTCGTACGCGAGCGACGTCCGAGCCAGCGTGCCCGCCTTGATCGAGAGCGAGCCGGTGGCGGTCGGCGTGTAGGTGTTCGAGACGTAGCCCGACTTCGAGGCCGTCGCGGTGTAGGCCACCGGAGTCGCGCTGCCGGTCAGCTGGAAGGTTGCGCAGCCGTCGTCCGCCGTGTTCGTGGTCAGGGTCGTGGCGCCGTTGCTGATAGTGACCGGCATCCCGCCCACCCCGCTGCCGTCGGCCGCGACCACCTTGACCGCGGCGTACGCGTCGGTGCCGATGATCTGCGACTTCCGGGGGGTGAGCACCGTGTTGCTCTCGACCGGCTGCGTGTTCCCCATCTGGGCCCAGGTGACCTGGACGTTCACAGCCAGGACGGGGTAGGTGACCGCGCTACCACCGTCGCAAGCGCTCGCGCCGACACCGGCGGGCTGCCAGGTGGCGCTGCGGGTCACGGTGAACGGGAGCCCGTCGACGGTCAGCGGGTTCCCGACGGTCTGCCCCTTCAGGGGGTGCGGGTTGGTCACCGTGCCGGCGTCGCCGATGAGGGCGGGACCGTCGATGCTGATGTCCTGGAACTCCTGGCGGACGATCTCGAGCTCGCGCGAGGCCAGGCTCGCGGCCTGCACCCGGTTGCGGTCCTGGCGCGTGGCGTTCGTCGCGCTCTGCAGGCCGTAGGCCACCGCCGTGGCGATGATGGTGAAGATGACCATCGAGAACAGCAGCTCGACCATGCCGAAGCCCGCGTCGGAGTTCCCCCGGACGCGATCGCGCCAGTGCTGACGCAGATCCATGCCACCACCCACTCACCCAGCCGACGGCTCGTGCCACCGGTCCTGCTGTCACTGTCGGCGTCCGGCCGCCTCGTCTTGAGGCCGCCGAACGGGTGCTTTGAGAACGCCGGAGGGCCGGCCCATGCGGGCCGGCCCTCCGGTGGTGCTGGTCGTACTGGTGTTGCTACGTGCTGAGGATCAGTAGCTGGCCGGGCAGGTCGTGACCGAAGCGGCCTGCAGACCACCCTGGCTGCTGACGTAGACCCACGCGTGGCTGGCCTTGCCGGTCGAGTCGCCGACGATGCAATACGCCGTGGCGTTGGCCGCGGTGGCGTTGTTCAGCGAGACGGTGACGGTGTTGCCCGTGGTCACCTTGACGGCGTTGCCGCCCAGGGTGACGGAGCCCGTGCCGGTCGCGCCAGCCGGGTAGGCCTGGTTGTCGGTGAACGCGGTCTCCATCTCGTTCGCGACCGTGCGCAGGTCGGACTTGATCGAGGTGTCGACGGCCTTCTTGCGCTGGTTCAGGAACACCGGG
>NZ_BAAGXY010000070.1:0-7614 GCF_054779595.1 Angustibacter peucedani | reverse complement strand
GCGCGAGCGACCAGGTCGGCGAGCAGGCGAGCGCCGCGTTCGGCCCGCGCGCCGCCGCCGTCGGTGCCCTGGACTCCGAGCCGCGCGCCGTCAGCGACCAACAGTCGTCGTCCAGCGTGCTCGGCGACGACACCGACAAGGCGTTCCGCATGGTCGCGGTGTCCCGCTCGCAGGAGCGCGGACCGATCGGCGGCTGCAGCGGCAAGGTGCCGGCGGCGCAGTACGCCAACGGCCAGCTGCCGACGTCCGAGCTGTGCCTGCTGCCCTTCGCCTCGCCGCACCGCCTGCGGGCCGACGCGGCCGTGCGGCTGATCCGCCTCAACGAGGTCTACAAGGGCCGGTTCGGCGAGGACCTGTGCCTCACCGACTCCTACCGCTCGCTGTCCTCGCAGTACAGCGTGGCCGCGCGCAAGCCGGGCCTGGCCGCCCGACCGGGCACGAGCGAGCACGGCTGGGGCCTCGCGGTCGACGTCTGCAAGGGTCCAGACCAGGTCGGCAGCGAGCGTCGCGACTGGTTCTTGAAGAACGCCCCGGCCTTCGGCTGGGTCAACCCCGACTGGGCCCAGCCGGGCGGCAGCAAGCCCGAGCCGTGGCACTGGGAGTTCGCCGAGGGCGAGTAGCTCCGAGCGCTCGGCCGGGTGCGAGCAGGCCCCTCGTGGGCTGATAACCTCGTGGCTCCCGAGCCCCCGTAGCTCAGGGGATAGAGCACCGCCCTCCGGAGGCGGGGGCGCAGGTTCGAATCCTGCCGGGGGCGCCACACCTGCCACGACCGTCACGCGCCTACGCTGGGCGCATGACGACGCACGAGGGGCGGGGTCGGCGACGCCGGGCCGTCAGCGCGCTGTCGTCCCCGCGCGTGCTGGTCTGCGACGACACCGACTCGGTGCGCTCGCTGATCGTCATGAACCTCGAGCTCGAGGGCTACGACGTCGTCGAGGCGCACGACGGCCAGGAGGCGCTCGACCTGCTGAGCGACCCGCGCAACGAGCTGCCGGACGTCGTCACGCTCGACGCGCTGATGCCGCGCCGCGACGGGTGGTGGACCGTCGGCATGATCCGCAGCGACCCGCGGCTGGAGCACCTGCCGGTGGTGATGGTCACGGCCTCGGTGCAGCGCCACCACCGCGCGCAGGCCGAGCAGGCCAGCGTCGACGCCTTCATCGCCAAGCCGTTCGACCCCGACGAGCTGGTCGCCATCGTCGGGGTGCTCGCTTCCGCCGGTCGGGTCCACTGACCTGCGCCGGTAGCCTTGACCGGTGACCCCCGAGCAGCTGTCCCTGTCCATCCGTGGCGTGCTGGCCGACGCCGTGACCTCCGGCGAGGTCAGCGCGGCCGTGCCCGACGACGTCCGGGTCGAGCGCCCGCGCAACCGCGACCACGGCGACTGGTCGACCAACCTGGCGCTGCAGCTGGCCAAGGGCGCCGGGGTCGCGCCGCGGGCGCTGGCCGACGTCCTGGCCCGGCGGCTGGCCGACGTCGACGGCGTCGAGAAGGTCGACGTCGCCGGCCCGGGGTTCCTCAACATCACGCTCGAGGCGGGCGCCGCGGGCGAGCTCGCGCGCACCGTCGTCGAGGCCGGCGCGGCGTACGGGCAGAACGCCGCGCTCGAGGGCCACGTCGTCAACCTCGAGTTCGTCTCGGCCAACCCCACCGGCCCGCTGCACATCGGGCACACCCGCTGGGCCGCGCTCGGCGACTCGCTGCGCCGGTTGCTGACCGCGAGCGGCGCCACGGTCACCAGCGAGTACTACGTCAACGACGCCGGCGCGCAGATGGACAAGTTCGCGCGCACGGTGCTGGCGCGGGTCAAGGGCGAGCCCGCCCCCGAGGACGGCTACCCCGGCGAGTACGTCGTCGAGCTGTCGCGCACCGTGCTGGCCGAGCGTCCCGACCTGCTCGAGCTGCCGGACGACGAGGCGCTGGAGCTCGCGCGCGACCTGGGCTACCAGGCGCAGCTGGCCGAGATCCGCGAGGTGCTGGCGTCGTTCGGCGTGCACTTCGACGTGTGGTTCAGCGAGCGGTCGCTGCACGACGGCGGCGCGGTCGAGCAGGCCGTGGCGCGGCTGCGCGAGCAGGGCCACGTCTTCGAGGACGAGGGCGCGGTCTGGCTGCGCACCACCGACTTCGGCGACGACCGCGACCGCGTGCTGGTGCGCAAGGACGGCCAGCCGACCTACTTCGCCGCCGACGCCGCCTACTACCTGAGCAAGAAGGACCGCGGGTTCCCCGAGAAGGTCTACATGCTCGGCGCCGACCACCACGGCTACGTCGGCCGGCTCAAGGCCATCGCGGCGTGCGCGGGCGACGACCCCGAGCACAACATCGAGGTGCTGATCGGCCAGCTGATCAGCATCAAGGGCGCCCGCATGGCCAAGCGGGCCGGCAACATGATCGAGATGCGCGACCTGATCGAGTGGATCGGGTCGGACGCCGTCCGGTACTCGCTCGCGCGCTACCCGGCCGACTCGCCGCTCAACCTCGACGGCGAGCAGCTGCGCCAGCGCACCAACGACAACCCGGTCTACTACGTGCAGTACGCGCACGCCCGGATCAGCCGGATGTCGCGGCTGGCGGCCGAGGACGGCGTCCGGCGCGAGGACGGTTTCGACCCCTCGCTGCTGACCCACGAGAGCGAGTCGGTGCTGCTCGGCGCCCTCGGCGAGTTCCCGCGCGTGGTGGCCCAGGCCGCCGAGCTGCGCGAGCCGCACCGCGTCGCCCGCTACCTCGAGACCCTCGCCGCGGCGTACCACAAGTGGTACGACGAGTGCCGCGTGCGGCCCGAGAGCGCGGACGAGGAGGTCACCGACCTGCACCGCACGCGGCTGTGGCTGAACGAGGCGACCCGCACCGTGCTCGCCCGCGGGCTCGACCTGCTCGGGGTCTCGGCGCCGGAGCAGATGTAGTGCGGGCGCACGAGGCCGGTGCCCTGCACGCCGAGGGCTACCACGGGCCGTCCTGGCTGCGCCCGCCGGACGACGTCAACGACCTCGTGCCGCACCTGTGGGCGCGCACCGTGCGCCGCGGCAGCTCGTGCGGCCGGCTGAAGGTCGCCGACGTCGCCGTCGACACGATCGCGGCCGAGCACGGCACGCCCGCGTACGTCGTCGACGAGCTGGACTTCCGGGCCCGGGCCCGCGGGTTCGCCCAGGCGTTCGACGCCGCGTTCGCCGACCTGTGCGGCGGGGCGGACGTCTACTACGCCGGCAAGGCGTTCCTGTGCACCGAGGTCGCACGCTGGGTGGTCGACGAGGGCCTGAGCCTCGACACCTGCACCGGTGGCGAGCTGGCCGTGGCGCTGCGGGCCGGCGTGCCGGTGGCGCGGATCGGGTTGCACGGCAACAACAAGAGCGACGCCGAGATCGGCCGGGCGCTCGACGCCGGCATCGGGCGGATCGTGGTCGACGCGCCGGGCGAGGTCGACCGGGTGGCCGACCTCGCGGCCGAGCGCGGCGTGCGCGCCCCGGTGCTGCTGCGGGTCACGGTCGGCGTCGAGGCGCACACGCACTCCTACATCGCGACCGCGCACGAGGACCAGAAGTTCGGGCTGTCGCTCGCCGAGGGGCAGGCCGAGGCCGCCGTCGCGCGCGTGCTCGCCCGGCCCGAGCTCGAGCTGCGCGGCCTGCACTCGCACATCGGGTCGCAGATCTTCGACGTCCAGGGCTTCGAGATCGCGGCCCGCCGGGTGCTGGGGCTGCACGCCGAGGTCGCGGCAGACCACGGCGTGGTGCTGCCCGAGCTCGACCTCGGCGGCGGCTTCGGCATCGCCTACACGACCCAGCACGACCCGATGCCGCCCGCCGACCTCGCGGCCGGGCTGGCCCAGATCGTCGGCCAGGAGTGCGCCGCGCTGGGGGTCGACGTCCCGCGCATCTCGGTCGAGCCGGGCCGCGCGATCGCCGGTCCGAGCACGTTCACCCTCTACCGCGTGGGCACCGTCAAGGACGTCGGCCTGGACGGCGGGGGAGCCCGCCGGTACGTCGCGGTCGACGGCGGCATGAGCGACAACATCCGCACCGCGCTGTACGACGCGGACTACTCGGCCACGCTGGCCGGACGCCGGTCCGACGCCAACCCGGTGCTCTCCCGCGTCGTCGGGAAGCACTGCGAGAGCGGCGACGTCGTGGTCAAGGACGAGTTCCTGCCCGGCGACGTCGGCCCGGGCGACCTGCTGGCCGTGCCCGGCACGGGCGCCTACTGCCGCAGCATGGCCAGCCAGTACAACCACACGCCGAGGCCGCCGGTGCTCGCCGCGCGCGACGGCCAGGTGCGGGTGCTGGTGCGCCGCGAGACCGAGGACGACCTGCTCGCCCTGGACGTCGGGTGAGGGTCCGGATCACGGACCGCGCCGCCGGTGCGGACGCGGCACCCGGCATGATGCGGTCGTGAGCACCCCACCCCTGCGCGTCGCGCTGCTCGGCTGCGGTGTCGTCGGCACCCAGGTCGCCCGGCTGCTGACCTCGCACGCCGAGGAGCTCGCCGCGCGCGCCGGTCGCCCGCTCGAGGTGGTCGGCGTCGCCGTCCGCCGCACCGGCCGCGACCGCGCCGCCACGGGCGTCGACGAGAGCCTGTTCACCACCGACGCCGACGAGCTGGTCACCCGGGCGGACGTCGTCGTCGAGGTCATCGGCGGCATCGAGCCGGCCCGCTCGCTGGTCCTGCGGGCGATGGAGCACGGCGCCTCGGTGGTCACGGCCAACAAGGCGTTGCTCGCGCAGGACGGCCCCACCCTCTACGCCGCGGCCGACCGGCACGGCGTCGACCTGTACTTCGAGGCCGCAGTGGCCGGGGCGATCCCGCTGGTGCGGCCGGTGCGCGAGTCGCTCGCGGGCGACCGCGTCGTCCGGGTGCTCGGGATCGTCAACGGCACCACCAACTACGTGCTCGACCAAATGGACACCACCGGAGCCGGCTTCGCCGAGGCGGTCGAGCAGGCGCAGGAGCTCGGGTACGCAGAGGCCGACCCCACCGCGGACGTCGAGGGCTTCGACGCCGCGGCCAAGGCGGCCATCCTCGCCTCGCTCGCCTTCCACACCCGGGTGCCGGCGGCGGCCGTCTACCGCGAGGGCATCACCGAGGTCAGCGCCGCTGACGTCGCGGCCGCTCGCGAGATGGACTGCGTGGTCAAGCTGCTGGCGATCTGCGAGCGCTCGGACGAGGGCGTCTCGGTGCGCGTGCACCCGGCGATGCTGCCGCGCAGCCACCCGCTCGCGGGCGTGCGGGGCGCGTTCAACGCGGTGTTCGTCGAGGCCGAGGCCGCCGGCGAGCTGATGTTCTACGGCCCCGGCGCGGGCGGAGCGCCTACTGCCAGTGCGGTTCTGGGCGACCTCGTCTCGGTGGCGCGGCACCGCGTGCTCGGCGGTCGGGGTCCCGGCGAGTCGTCGTACGCCGACCTGCCGGTGCTGCCCATGGGGCGCACCCGCACCCGCTACCACGTGAGCCTCGACGTCGCCGACAAGCCGGGCGTGCTGGCCCAGGTGGCGCAGGTCTTCGCGGCGCACGAGGTGTCGATCGAGACCGTGCGCCAGCAGCTGCACCCGGGCGAGGGCGACGCCGCACCGCGCGCCGCGCTCGTCGTGGTGACCCACCAGGCGACCGACGAGGCGCTGTCGGCGACGGTCGACGAGCTCGGCCGGCTGGACGTCGTCCAGGCCGTCGCGAGCGTCATGCGGGTCGAGGGGGAGTAGTGGCCCACCAGTGGCGCGGGGTCGTCGACGAGTACCGCGACCGGCTGCCGTTCGACGCCGACGTGCCGGCCGTGACGCTCGGCGAGGGCGGCACGCCCCTGGTGCCCGCGCGGCACCTGTCCGAGCTCACCGGCTGCGAGGTGCACCTCAAGGTCGAGGGCATGAACCCCACCGCGTCGTTCAAGGACCGCGGCATGACCACCGCGATCACCCGCGCAGCGCAGCTCGGTGCTCGCGCGGTGATCTGCGCGTCCACCGGCAACACCTCCGCGTCGGCCGCCGCCTACGCCACGGCGGCGGGCATGGCCTGCGGCGTGCTGGTGCCCGACGGCAAGATCGCGATGGGCAAGCTGAGCCAGGCGATCGCCCACGGGGCGACGCTGCTGCAGGTCGACGGCAACTTCGACGACTGCCTCACCCTGGCCCGCAAGCTGGCCGAGGCCTACCCGGTCGAGCTGGTCAACTCGGTGAACCCGTACCGCATCGAGGGGCAGAAGACCGCGGCCTTCGAGGTCGTCGACGCCCTCGGTGACGCGCCCGACGTCCACTGCCTGCCGGTCGGCAACGCGGGCAACGTGACGGCCTACTGGAAGGGCTACACCGAGTACACCGCGGACGCCGCGCAGCCCGGCCCGGCCACCCGCACGCCGCGGATGTGGGGCTTCCAGGCCGCCGGCGCCGCTCCCATCGTCAAGGGCCACCCGGTCGACCAGCCCGAGACGATCGCCACCGCGATCCGCATCGGCAACCCGGCCTCGTGGCAGCAGGCCGAGGCCGCCCGCGACGAGAGCGGCGGCCGCATCGACGCCGTCACCGACGAGCAGATCCTGGCGGCGCACCGGCTGCTGTCGAGCCGCGAGGGCGTGTTCGTCGAGCCCGCGTCGGCCGCGGGGGTCGCCGGGCTGCTGGCCGTGCACGAGGCCGGCGGCCTCGAGCCCGGGCAGGTCGTGGTCTGCACCGTGACCGGGCACGGCCTGAAGGACCCGCAGTGGGCGCTGCGCGCGGCCGACGGCAGCGAGGTCACGCCCGTGCGCGTGCCGGTCGACGCCGTCACCGCCGCGGGTGCGCTCGGCCTGGACGGCTGAGCCGTGCCGCCGTCGTCCGTGCGCGTGCGCGTGAGCGCCACCAGCGCCAACCTCGGGCCCGGCTTCGACAGCCTCGGCCTCGCGCTCGGCCTGCACGACGAGGTCGAGGTGCGGCTGGGCGGCGCGCCCGGGGCCCGGGTCCAGGTCGTCGGCGAAGGGGCCGGCGAGGTCGGCGAGGGGGACGAGCACCTCGTCGTCCGGGCGGTTCGGGTCGGGCTGGCGGCGGCTGGTCACGACGCCGACGTCGTGCTGGACCTGCTGTGCCGCAACGAGATCCCGCACGGCCGTGGTCTTGGCTCGAGCGCGGCTGCGGTCGTCGCGGGCCTGGTCGCAGCGCGCGGGCTCACGGGCGACGTCCTGGACGACGACCGCCTCCTGGCGCTCGCCACCGACCTCGAGGGGCATCCCGACAACGCGGCGGCCGCGCTGCTGGGCGGCCTGACCCTGGCCTGGACCGACGCCGACGGCCCCCGCGCCGTGCGCCTCGAGCCGCACCCCGACGTCGCCGTGCTGGTGCTCGTGCCGACCAGCCGGCTGGCCACCCACCACGCGCGGTCGGTGCTGCCGGCGAGCGTCACCCACGAGGACGCCGCAGCCAACAGCGCCCGGGCCGCCCTGCTGGTGCACGCGCTCACCACCCGCCCTGAGCTGCTGCTGCCCGCCACCGAGGACCGCCTGCACCAGCGCCAGCGCTCCGCCGCGATGCCCGAGACCGTCGGGCTCGTCGACCGGTTGCGCGCCGACGGCCGCGCCGCCGTCGTGTCGGGAGCGGGTCCGAGCGTGCTCGTGCTCGGGCCGCGGGGCGACGACGCCTGGCGCCCGGCCTGCGCCGCCGCGGCCGGCCC
>NZ_BAAGXY010000069.1:0-2971 GCF_054779595.1 Angustibacter peucedani | reverse complement strand
CACGGAGGCCGCGAGCGCCTGCACGGCGGCGACGGCGTCGGTCCAGTCCGCGGCGCGGCCCGGACCCCACCAGCCGGCCTGCTCGCGCTGCCCGGACAGCAGCACGGCCGCGCGCAGCGGCTGGGCCGGGACGCCGGCCTGCAGCTCGACCAGCACGACGTCGTCCGGACGACGACCGCCGCCGGGGCGCGGCGCGGTGGCCGGCTCGCCCTCGGGCCGGAACACGCGCCCGACCTCGAACAGCGCGAGGTCGCGGACCCCGCGCGAGAGGTTGCGGTGCGCGGCGTCCGGCAGGGTGTGCAGCAGCGAGGTGCGCAGCTGCGGCTGCTGCTCGCTGAGCGGGTTGGCCAGCCGCACCGCGTGCCGGCGCGGGTCGTCGGCGGGCAGACCCAGCGCGTCGTGCCGCTCGGGCGCGACGAAGGGGTACGTCAGCACCTCGACCAGGCCGTGCTCGGCCAGCGCCCGGGACGCCGAGCGGCGCAGCCGCTGGGGCCGGGTCAGGCCCCGCCCGGCGCGCGCCATCGGCAGCACCGAGGGGATCTCGGTGTAGCCGTGCACGCGCGCGACCTCCTCGACCAGGTCGGCGCCCTGGCGCACGTCGGGCCGCCACGACGGCGGCCGCACCAACCAGCCGTCGTCGGCCCGCTCGACCGTGCAGCCGACGGCCTCCAGCGCGGCGACAACCTCGTCGGCGGGCAGGTCGAGACCCACCAGCCGGCGCGGCAGGTCGGCCGGCAGGTGCACCGGCGGGCGCTCGGCGCGCTCGTCGACGTCGGTGACCTCGCGGCTGCCGTCACCGCCGCCGTGCTCGACGAGCAGCCGCACGGCGAGCTCGGCCGCCCGGTCGGCGAGGTCGGTGTCGACCCCGCGCTCGAACCGCTTGCCGGCCTCGGTCGACAGCTTGTGCCGCCGCGACGTGCGGGCCACCGTCACCGGGTCGAAGTGGGCCGACTCGACGAGCAGGTTCGTCGTCGAGCCCGTGACCTCGCTGCTCGCCCCGCCCATGACGCCGGCGAGCGCCAGCACGCGCGAGCCGTCCGCCCCCTCGTCGGTGATCAGCAGGTCCTCGGGGTCGAGGGTGCGCTCGACGTCGTCCAGGGTGGTCAGCCGTTCACCCGCCCGCGCGCGGCGCACCACGATCTCGTCGCCCAGCGCGTCGAGGTCGAACGCGTGCAGCGGCTGCCCGGTGGCGAGCATGACGTAGTTGGTGACGTCGACCGCGAGCGAGATCGGTCGCATGCCGCACAGCCGCAGCACCTGCCGCATCCAGCCCGGCGTCGGCGCCGCCGGGTCGAACCCGCGCACGGTGCGCGCCACGTAGCGGTCGCAGCCGGCGGTGCCGCGCACCGGCGCGTCGTCGGCCAGCCGCACCGGGAAGCCGGCGCCGTCGGCGGCGACGGGCTCGACGTCCGCCGGCTCGACGAACCGCCCGCCCGCGCTCAGGGCGTACTCGCGGGCGATCCCGCGCAGGCTGAAGCAGTAGCCGCGGTCAGGCGTCACGTTGACCTCGACCGCGACGTCGTCCAGGCCCAGCAGCGCGACCGCGTCGGTGCCCACCGGTTCGTCGCCCAGCCCCGGGCGGGGCAGCACGACGATGCCGCTGTGGTCGTCGCCCAGGCCCAGCTCGCGCTCGGAGCAGATCATCCCGTCGCTCACGTGGCCGTAGGTCTTGCGGGCCGAGATCTCGAAGCCGCCCGGCAGCACCGCACCGGCGAGCGCCACGACGACGCGATCACCGGCGCCGAAGTTCGAGGCGCCGCAGACGATGCCGCGGACGTCGTCGGCGCCGTCGGGCGTCGAGCCGACCCGCACCTGGCACCAGTTGATGGTCTTGCCGTTCTTCTGCGGCTCGGGCTCGGCGCTCAGCACCTCCCCGACGACAAGCGGTCCGGTGACGTCGGAGCGGTGCACGGCCTCCTCCTCCAGGCCCACGCGCACCAGCACCGCCTGCACCTGCTCGGGCGTCGCGCCGTCCGGCAGGTCGGTGTGCTCGCGCAGCCACGACAGCGGGGCCCGCATCAGATCTCCATCCCGTAGTGCTGGCTGAACCGGACGTCGCCCTCGACCATGTCGCGCATGTCGCCGACGCCGTAGCGCATCATCAGCGTGCGCTCGACGCCCATGCCGAACGCGAACCCGCTGTACCGCTCGGGGTCGACGCCGCACGAGCGCAGGACGTCGGGGTGGACCATGCCGCAGCCGCCCCACTCGATCCAGCCGGTGCCGCCGCAGGTGCGGCAGCCGGAGCCGGCGCCCTGGCACGCGACGCACTGCAGGTCGAGCTCGGCGCTGGGCTCGGTGAACGGGAAGAACGAAGGGCGCCACCGGGTCGGGACGTCGCCGAACATCTCGCGCGCGAAGTGGTCGAGCGTGCCCTTCAGGTGCGTCATCGACAGGCCCTCGTCGACGGCGAGCCCCTCGACCTGGTGGAACACCGGCGTGTGGGTCGCGTCGAGCTCGTCGGTGCGGAACACCTTGCCCGGGCACACGACGTACGTGGGCACGCCGCGCTCGAGCAGCGTGCGGATCTGCACCGGCGAGGTGTGGGTGCGCAGCACCAGCCCGGCCTCGGGCGGCTCGACGAAGAAGGTGTCCTGCATCTGGCGCGCCGGGTGGTCGGGGTCGAAGTTCAGCGCGTCGAAGTTGAACCACTCCGACTCGAGCTCGGGCCCCTCGGCGACCTCCCAGCCCAGGCCGACGAACAGGTCGTTCACCTTGTCCTGCAGGGTGTTCAGCGGGTGGCGGGCGCCGTGGGCCACGCGGTCGACCGGCAGCGTGACGTCGACGGCCTCCTCGACCAGCACCCGGGCGTCGCGCTCGGCCCCGAGCTCGGCCTGCCGCGCGGCGAGCGCCTGGTTGACCTGCCCGCGCGCCTGCCCCACCCGACGTCCGGCGTCGGCGCGGGCGGCGGGCGGGAGCGCGGCGATCTCGCGGTTGGCCAGCGCGAGCGGGCTGCGGTCGCCGGCGTGCG
>NZ_BAAGXY010000068.1:0-25807 GCF_054779595.1 Angustibacter peucedani | reverse complement strand
GCAGGCCCGCGGCGGCGTCGTCGGCGTCCGGCGTCGAGCCGCGGCCTCGGCCGAGCACCCCGACGAGCGCCCGCGTCGCGACGTCCGCGTCACCGGCGAGCAGCGCGGCGGCGGTCCGCTCCAGCGCGTCGAGCACCACGTCGTCCACCGCCCTCGCGCCGCCACTGGTGAAGGGTTCCGAACCCTTCGGCACGTCCGGAGAGGTTGACAACCCTTCACCAGTGGGGACGACGCGCGGCGGGTCCCACCAACGGGTGACCCGCACGTGCTGGCCCGGGCCGTGCACGCCGTCGACGTCCAGGCGCACCAGGTCGTTCGGGCGGCCGAAGAGCGTGGGCTCGAGCCCGGGCACGGCCACCGCGCACGGCAGCGTGGCCGGGCCGGGGGAACGGTCGAGCACGAGCAGCCGGGTCACCCCGGCGAGGGCGACCTCCAGGCCTACGCGCGACGACCCGACGTGCCGGACGAGGGCGGTGAGCGGCTGCTCGGACGACGCGTCGAGCAGGTCGCGGACGACGGTCGAGGCGGCGCCGGGCACGGAGCTCATGACGCGACGCTACCCAGCGACCTAGGCTGCCCCCATGACGAGAGTTGCCGAAGATCGGCCGGTCCTCGGGTCCGGCTTGCCGACCCAGGCGGCCGCACCCGCCCCCGTGTCACCGCGCGCGCTGGGCATCTCGGTGCGCGAGGCCCTCGACCTGCCCGCGCTCACCGGCGCCCAGGTGCTGGCCGGTGCCGACGGGCTCGACCGGCACGTGCTGCGGCTCGGCGTGTGGGAGACGCCCGACGTCCTGCCGTTCACGCGCGAGGACGAGCTGCTCGTCACCACCGGCTACCCCCTGCTCGACCGCGAGGACCAGCTCGCGGCGCAGGTCGAGGCGCTCGCCGGCGCCGGTGTCGTGGCGGTCGCGGTCAAGCTCGGCGCGTACGTGCAGCAGCTGCCGGACGACGTCCTGCGCCGCGCCGACGAGATCGGGCTGCCGGTGCTCGCGCTGCCCTCGGACGTGTCGCTCGACGACGTCCTGAACCAGGTCCTCAGCGCGGTGCTGGGCCGCCAGGCGGCGCTGCTGGCCCGCAGCGAGGAGATCCACCGGGCGCTCGTGCAGGTCGTCCTGGGCGGCGGCGGGCTGCCGGAGGTGGCCCGCGCCCTGGCCGACGGGCTCGACCTGTCGGTGGTCGTGGTCGACGACGACGGGCGGGTCGCCGCGCAGGCCGGGGCCGAGCTCGACGACGCCGCCGCGGCCGAGCTCGTGGCCGGCAGCGGTCCGGGGCGGGCCGTCGTCCCGATCGTCGCGGGCGGCGTGAGCCACGGCAGCGTCGTCGCGGTGTCGCGGCACGGCGAGATCAGCCCCCAGGACGTCCACGCGCTCGAGCGGGCCGCTGTCGTGTGCGCGCTCGTCACGGTCAAGCAGCTCGCCGTCGGCGCGGTCGAGGAGCGCTACCAGGCCGACTTCCTGCGCGACCTGCTGCTGGGGCGGCACGAGGACCCGGCGTCGGCCGCCCGGCACGCGGCCCAGCTCGGCTGGCAGCTCGACCGCCCGCTCGTCGTCGTCGTGGCGCAGCCGGACGTCGGCGCCACCCTCACCGGCCCCACCGGCGACCTCGTCACCGACCGCGTCGCCAGCACCTGGCGAGCGCTGCTCGGTGCGCGGGACGTCGGCGCCGCCGTCTGCGGCTTCGCGACCGAGGTGGTCGCGATCGTCGGCGGCCAGGGCGCGGACGTCGACCGGCTGGCCCGCGACCTCGCGGCGGCGGCCGGCGACGGATCGACGGCAGGGGCCAAGCGCGTGCTGACCACCGGGGTGAGCCGGGTCGTGCCCGGCGTCGGCGCGATCCCCACCGCCTACGAGCAGGCCCGCACCTGCGTGCGTGTCTCGCGCCAAGTGCACGGTCCGGGCGGCGTGGCGCACTTCGACCGGCTGGGGGTGCACCGGCTGCTGAGCCTGGTGCCCGACAGCGCCGAGCTGCGCACGTTCCTCGACGAGACGCTGGGCGAGCTGGCCCGGCCGACCGCGCAGGCGCGCGACCTGCGGCGCACCCTGGAGGTGCTGCTCGACACCAACCTCAACGTGGCCGAGACGGCGCGGCGGCTGCACTTCCACTACAACACGCTGCGGTACCGGATCGGCAAGCTCGAGCGCATCCTCGGCCCGTTCACCCAGGACGCCGACCTGCGCCTCGACCTCGCGCTCGCGCTGCGCATCATGCCCATGCGCGGCCTCGGCTAGACCTGGGCTGCGGTCACCAACGGCGTCCGAATTGCCTGGCACTCCTCGCCGGTGCCGCCTCCCACACCCGCACCTAGCCTCGCGCCATGCTGACGCGGTGACGCCCGTCACACGCTCGCGTCAAGCGGTCTCGGTCTGAGAGGACATGCGCATGGCGATCGGATGGAAGCTGCACGGGGACGGCAGGACGCTCGCCGCGGGCGAGGTCGTCGCCCCGGACGAACGACTGTCGTGGGGCCGCACGATCGGCCTGGGGGCCCAGCACGTGGTCGCGATGTTCGGCGCGACCTTCGTCTTCCCGCTCATCATGGGGCTCAACGCCCAGCTCGCGATCATGATGAGCGGCATCGCGACGATCTGCTTCCTGCTGATCGTCAAGGGTGCGGTGCCCAGCTACCTCGGCACCTCGGCGTCCTTCGTCGGCGGCGTCGCCGCGATCCGCGCGCAGGGCGGCACGTCGCAGGAGGTCACCGGCGCGATCCTCGTGGCGGGCGCGGTGCTCGCGGTCGTCGGCGTGATCATCCACTTCGCCGGGTCGCGGGTCATCTACAAGGTGCTGCCGCCCGTCGTCACCGGTGCGGTCGTCATGCTCATCGGCTTCAACCTGGCGCCGGTCGTGGCCACCATCTACTGGCCGCAGGACCAGTGGATCGCGCTGATCGTCATGGTCGCGGTGATCGCGATGAGCGTGGGTCTGCGCGGCTTCGTCGGGCGCATCTCGATCTTCCTGGGCCTTCTCGTCGGCTACGTGCTCTCGTGGGGCTTCGACCGCGTGTTCGGCAAGATCACCTCGTTCGACGCCGGCGCCGGCAAGATCACCACGCACTGGCGGGTCAACTGGGACGGGCCGAACGGTGTCAAGGAAGCGCACTGGTTCGGATTCCCGCCCAAGACCACGGCGGACGTCGTCGGCTACCACCTGCCGGACTTCAAGTGGGCGTTCGTCCTGCTGGTGCTCCCGGCCGTCATCGCCCTGGTCGCCGAGAACACCGGCCACGTCAAGGCCGTCGCCGAGATGACCAAGACCGACCTCGACCCGATGATGGGCCGGGCGATCGCGGCCGACGGCGTCGGCACCGTCATCGCCAGCGCCGTCGGCGGCAGCCCGACCACGACCTACGCCGAGAACATCGGCGTCATGGCGGCGACCCGGGTGTACTCCACGGCCGCGTACTTCGTGGCCGCGGCGGTGGCGATCCTGTTCGGCCTGTCGCCCAAGTTCGGGGCGCTCGTCTCCGCGACGCCGGGCGGCGTGCTCGGCGGCATCACCGTCGTCCTCTACGGGATGATCGGCCTGCTCGGCGCCAAGATCTGGAAGGAGAACGGCGTCGACTTCGCCAACCCGGTCAACCTGGTGCCGGTCGCCGCAGGCATCGTCATCGCGATCGGCAACACCTCGCTGAAGATCACCGACAACTTCAGCCTGTCGGGCATCGCGCTCGGCACGATCGTGACGGTGCTGGCGTACCACCTGGCGCACGCCCTGGCCCCGGCGCACCTCAAGGCGGCGGCCGACAGCGGCGAGGCGATCGAGGAGGGTCCGTCGCTGGTGCTCAACGAGCCCGGCATGTACCGCGAGGACGACACCGACGGACGTCGTCCCTGACCGACCGCTGGACGACGGGGCACCCGGCACGCGCTGGGTGCCCCGTCGCCGTCCCGGGACGCGCCGACGACGACACGCGGGTCGTTCGGCAACACCTGACGACGCAGGTCCCCACCCGAGGAGGCAGGATCGGCGCATGAAGCCCGCGCCCTTCACCTACCACCGGCCCACCGGCCTGGACGAGGCGCTCGACGTCCTCGCCCGCGTCGGCGCCGACGGCAAGGTGCTGGCCGGCGGGCAGAGCCTGCTGCCGCTGCTGTCGATGCGGCTGGCCTCGCCGGCGCACCTGGTCGACGTCAACGCCCTGCCCGGGCTGGGGGACGTCGAGGTCGGTCCGGACGTCGTCCGGTTCGGCGCGCTGGTGCGGCACGCCGAGCTCGAGCGGCACGACGCGGCGGCCGCCGCCCAGCCGTTGCTGCGCCAAGCGCTGCGGCACGTGGCGCACCCGACGATCCGCAACCGCGGCACGACGGTCGGCAGCATCTGCCACGCCGATCCCGCGGCCGAGATGCCGGCGGTGGTGCTGCTGCTCGGCGGCACGCTGGTGGCGCGATCGGTGCGCGGCGAGCGGCGCGTCGCGGCGGCCGACCTGTTCGCCGGCCCGCTCGAGTCGACGCTGGCCCCGGACGAGCTGGCGGTCGCGGTCGAGGTGCCGGTGGCGCCGTCCGGTCGTCGCAGCGCCGTCGTCGAGGTGTCGCGGCGGCACGGCGACTACGCCGTGTGCGGCGTGGCGGTCACGGTCGACACCGACGCCGACGGCGTGGTGACGGCCGCGAGCGCGGCCTACGTCTCGACCGGCCTGACGCCACCGGTGCTCGACCTCGCGGCGCTCGGCCTGGCGGGCCACCGGGTGGCGGACGCCGACCTGACCGCGCTGGGCCAGGCCGCGGCCGACCAGCTCGACCCGGACGCCGACATCCACGCGACCGCCGACTACCGCCGCCACCTGGCCGCGGTGCTCACCGGTCGCGCGCTGCGGGAGGCGGCATGAGCGAGCAGACCGTGACGGTGCGGCTGCGGGTCAACGGCACCCCGCGCGAGATGACGGTGCCGGTGCGCCGGCTGCTCAGCGACGCGCTGCGGCACGACCTCGGGCTGACCGGCACGCACGTCGGCTGCGAGCACGGCGTCTGCGGCGCCTGCACCGTGCTGCTCGACGGCCGCCCCGTGCGCTCGTGCCTGCTGCTCGCCGCGACGGTCGAGGGCCAGGAGGTCACGACGGTCGAGGGGCTGGCCGCGGCCGACGGCACGATGCACCCGGTGCAGCAGGCGTTCCAGGACTGCCACGGCCTGCAGTGCGGCTTCTGCACCCCTGGCTTCCTCACGACGATCGCGGCCTACCTCGACGAGAACCCCGACCCGACCGAGGACGACGCGCTCGAGGCGGTGTCGGGCAACCTGTGCCGCTGCACGGGCTACCAGAACATCAAGGCCGCGGTCCTGCGCGCGGCTGAGATCCGGCGCGGCGAGGGCGAGCCGTCGTCGGGGGTGGCGGGAGCGCCGTGACCACCAAGCTGTTCGGCGAGCGGGTGAAGCGGGTCGAGGACCCGCGGCTGCTCACCGGTGGAGGGCGCTACCTCGACGACCTCGGGCGCGGCGCGCTGGCCGCCGCGTTCGTGCGCAGCCCGCACGCCCACGCAAGGGTCGTGGACGTCGACGTCACCGGCGCGCTGGACGTCGAGGGCGTCGTCGCGGTCTACACCTGGGAGGACCTCGCGGCGGCTGACGAGGCCGAGGGCACCCGGGTCAGCGAGCCGCTGCCGCTCCTCATCCCGCACCCCGCGCTGCACGCGCCGCGCACGCCGTACCCGCTGGCCAAGGACGAGGTGAACCACGTCGGCGAGGCCGTGGTGATGGTCGTCGCCACCGACCGCTACGTCGCCGAGGACGCCTGCCAGGCGATCGTCGTCGAGTACGAGTTCCTCCCGCCCGTCGTCGGGGTGGACGTCGCGCGGCGGGCCGAGCGGGCCGTGCACGACGACGTCCCCGACAACGTCGCGGCCCACCTGGTGCAGCAGACGACGCCCGACCCGCTCGCGGTCGAGACGGCGATGGCGGCCGCGCCGCACGTGCTCGAGCTCGACCTCGAGATCGAGCGCAGCGCGTCGATGCCCATGGAGGGCAAGGGGGTGCTGGCGCGCTGGGACCTCGAGGAGCAGACGCTGCGCGTGCACACCTCGACCCAGGCGTCGACGTCCGTGCGTGCCGCCGTGGCGGCCAAGCTCGCGCTGCCGCTGACCAAGGTGCACGCGATCGCCCCGGACGTGGGCGGCGGGTTCGGCGTCAAGATCGTGCACCCGTGGCCGGAGGAGGTGCTGGTGCCGTGGGCGGCCAAGCGGCTCGCGGCCGCCGGGCTCGGCGACCAGGTCAAGTGGGTCGAGGACCGCCGCGAGCACTTCATCTCCAGCGCCCACGAGCGCGGCCAGCTGCAGCAGGTGAAGGTCGGGTTCGACGACGACGGCCGGCTGCTGGCCCTCGACGTGAGGTTCTGGCACGACAACGGCGCCTACACGCCGTACGGGATCATCGTGCCGATCATCACCTCGACCCAGCTGCTCGGCCCGTACAAGCCCGGGGTCTACCGGTGCGAGTTCTGGTCGCTCTACACCAACACCGTGATCGTCACGCCGTACCGCGGGGCCGGCCGGCCGCAGGGCGTGTACGCCATGGAGCGCACCATGGACGCGATCGCCGACGCGCTCGGCCTCGACCGCACGGTGGTGCGCGAGCGCAACTTCATCCAGCCCGACGAGATGCCGTTCGACCACCACCTGACCTTCCAGGACGGCCGGCCGCTCGTGTACGACTCGGGCGACTTCCCGACCTCGCTCGCCAAGCTCAAGGACCTCGTGGGCTGGGCCGACTTCGAGGGCTACCGCGAGCAGGCGCGCGCCGAGGGCCGCACCGTCGGCATCGGCCTGGCCTGCTACGTCGAGGGCACCGGCGTCGGGCCGTACGAGGGCGCGCACGTGGTGGTCGAGACGTCGGGCAAGGTCAAGGTGGCGACCGGCCTGACCACGCAGGGCCAGGGGCACTACACCTCGTTCGCGCAGGTGGTCGCCGACGAGCTGGGGGTGCCGCTCGAGGACGTCGAGATCACCACGGGCGACACCCGCCGGTTCCCCTACGCGGTGGGGACTTTCGCGTCCCGCGCAGCCGTCATGAGCGGTTCGGCGATCGCGGTCGCCTCGCGCGTGGTGCGGGCCAAGGCGCTGCGCATCGCGGCCGAGGCGCTGGAGGTGTCGGAGGACGACCTCGAGGTCGTCGACGGCGTCGTGCAGGTCAAGGGTGCCCCCGGCACGCGCATGCCGCTCGGCACGGTGGCGGTGCTGTCGAACCCGTTGCGGTACGCCTTCGACGAGGCCTCGCGCGCCGCCACGCAGTTCGCCGTCGGATCGGCCAACAAGGTGCCGGTGCCCGAGGGCGAGGAACCCGGGCTCGAGGGCACCGGCTACTACTCGCCCGAGCGCGCGACGTTCGCGAACGGGATGCACGCGGTGGTCGTCGAGACCGATCCCGACACCGCCGAGGTGCGGATCCTGCGCTACTGCGTCGTGCACGACTGCGGCCGGCTGATCAACCCGGTGATCGTCGAGGGCCAGATCCACGGCGGGGTCGCGCAGGGCGTCGGCGGCGCGCTGTACGAGCGCATGGAGTACGACGAGTCCGGCCAGCTGCTCAACGCCTCGTACATGGACTTCCTGATGCCGTACGCCACCGAGGTGCCGCGCACGATCGAGGTCGACCACCTCGAGACGCCGTCACCCCTGAACCCGTTGGGCATCAAGGGCGCCGGCGAGGCCGGCGTCATCCCCGGTGCCGCCGCGATCGCCGCCGCGATCGAGGACGCCGAGGGCTTCACGATCACCCGCATGCCGATCAGCCCGAGCGAGCTGCACGCCCTGCGCGCCGCCCACGCCCGCGGCGAGGTGCCGTCCCGACGTCCTGGCACGACCAGGGCGACCGACCGAGAGGACCAGCGATGAAGGTCAGCGGATCCGCCGTCCTGCACGCCGACCGGCAGCGCGTGTACGACGCGCTCAACGACCCGACGGTGCTGGCCGGCGCCATCCCGGGCTGCGAGTCGCTCGTCGCCCTCGGCGACGACCGGTACCGGATGAGCGTCACCGCCGGTGTCGCCTCGATCAAGGGCACCTACGACGGCGAGGTCGCGCTCAGCGACCAGACCGCGCCCGAGTCGTTCACGTTGCGCGCCAAGGGTTCTGGCGCTCCGGGCACTGTCGACGCCACCTGCCGCGTGACGCTGTCGGACGCCGGTGACGGCACCACGCAGCTGGCCTACGACGCCGACGCCGTCGTGGGCGGCGTGGTCGGGGGAGTCGGGCAGCGGATGCTCGCGGGCGTGGCCAAGAAGATGGCCGGCCAGTTCTTCGGCAACGTCGACGACGTGCTGGCCGGACGTCGTCCGGCAGCCGCCGCCGCAGCACCGGCCACGGCGGGGGAGACGGCCGCTGCCGCCACCACCGCGCCGCACGGTGTCGTCGTGGGGGCCGCCGCACCGGCCGGTCGGCAGGTCTCGCCGCTGGCCGCGGCCGTCGTCGGGGCGGTGATCGCCCTGGCCGGCGTCGCGCTCGGCTGGGCGATCGCGAGAGGCCGCTGACGTGCGCGCCTTCACCGTGGCCGCCGTCCAGGTCGCACCGCTCGCGCGCCCGCTGAGCGCCGAGACGGTCGCCGAGAACTGCGCCGTCGCCGCGGACTGGGTGCGGCGCTGCGTCGAGGCCACGGGTGCCGAGCTGGTGGTGCTGCCCGAGACTGCGTCGACCGGCTTCACGCCCGGCACGTCGCCGGAGGCGTTGTGGGACCTGGTGTCCGAGATCCCCGGCCCGGTCACCGAGCCGCTGCAGCAGGCCGCGCGCGACACGGGGGCGCACGTCGTCTGGGGCACCTACGAACGAGGCGCGAGCCGCGGCACGGTCTACAACACCGCGGCCCTGATCGGCCCGGACGGCGAGGTGCTCGGCACCTACCGCAAGACGCAGCCGTTCTGCTCCGAGGACGTCTCGCGCGGCGGGTGGGTCACGCCCGGTGACACCGTCACCGTGGTCGACACCGACCTCGGGCGCATCGGCATGGCGATCTGCTTCGACGGCGACTTCCCCGAGCTGTGGCGCATCCAGGCCGTGCAGGGCGCCGAGGTGGTCGTGCGGCCGTCGGCGCTGCTGCGCTCGGCCGACATCGCCGAGCTCACCAGCCGGGCCCGGGCCTACGACAACCACGTCTACGTCGTCGCGGCGAACGCCACCGGCACCGACCCGGCAGGGGTGCACTACTTCGGCAACAGCCACGTCGTCGACCCCACGTCCCACACGATCGCCCGGGCGGCCAGCCACGAGTGCTGGATCAGCGCCCGGCTCGACCCGGCGACCGCGATGGCGTCCCTGACGCCGGGCAGCTCGGTGCCGCAGTCGTTCGACCACCTCGCCGAGCGCAACCTGGCCCTCATCGCGCGCTACGCCGACGACCTCGCGGCGCCGGCCAAGACGTCGTTCCCGCACGGCGTGCCGCACAGCCTGCGCGACGACCCGGCCGACCGGCCGTGAGCACCGACCAGCCCTCGGCGCGCGTCCGCATCGGCATCGACACCGGCGGCACCTTCACCGACGTCGTCGCGGTCGACGAGGACTCCGGCCGGGTCGTGACCACCAAGACCCCGTCGACGCCCGCCGACCCGGCCGAGGGCTTCCTGGCCGGCATCGACAAGGTGCTCGGCGTCATGGGCCTGGACGGCGGTGCGGTCAGCGCCGTCAGCCACGGCACCACGGTCGCGACGAACAAGCTGCTCGAGGGCAAGGTCGAGAACCTCGGGTTCATCACCACCGAGGGCTACCGGCACGTGCTCGAGATCGCCCGGCAGTCGGTGCCGGACGGCTACGGCAACTCCTACTTCTGGGTCAAGCCGCCGCGCATCGTGCCCGCCGACCGCGTGCGCACGGTGCGCGGCCGGCTCGCCGTCGACGGGAGCGAGGTGCGCCCGTTCGACGAGGACGACGCCGTGGCCGCCGCCCGGTTCTTCCGCGACCTCGGCATCACGACGATCGGCGTGTGCTTCCTGCACTCCTACGCGGACCCGCGGCACGAGCTGCTCATGCGCGACGTGCTGGCACGCGAGCACCCGGACGCCACGGTCAGCATCTCGAGCGAGGTGCTGCGCGAGTACCGCGAGTACGAGCGCAGCGTGACGACGTTGGTCGACGCGGCGGTCAAGCCGAACATCCGGCGGTACGTCGAGAACATCGCGCGCCGGCTGGCGGCCTTCGCGACGTCCGACGAGGGCGAGCGCGACGTGCCGTTCTACGTCATGAAGTCCAACGGGGGAGTGCTGTCGGCCAGCGAGGTCGTGCACCAGCCGATCACGACGGTGCTCTCGGGCCCGGCGGCCGGAGCGCTCGGCGCAGCCGTGGTCGCGCGTGCGGCGGGGGTCGACCGGGTGCTGACCTGCGACGGCGGGGGCACGTCCACCGACGTGACGGTGGTGGTCGACGGCCGCCCGGCGCTGACCACCGAGGGCTCGGTCGGCGCCTACCCCAGCAAGATCCCGATGATCGACGTCGTCACCGTCGGCGCGGGCGGCGGCTCGATCGCCTGGGTCACGCCCGAGGGCACGCTCAAGGTCGGGCCGCAGTCGGCGGGAGCCGATCCCGGTCCGGTCTGCTACGGCCGGGGCGGCACGGAGCCGACCATCACCGACGCCCACCTGGTGCTCGGACGCATCCCGCCGCACCTGCTGGGTGGCGAAGTGCCCCTGGACGTCGACGCCGCGCACGCCGCGGTGGCGGCCCTGGCCGCGCGGCTGGGGCTCGACCTCGAGGCCTGCGCGAATGGCGTGCTCGAGATCTCGGCGTGGAACCAGGCCAACGCGCTGCGCCAGATCTCGGTCAAGCGCGGGCTCGACGTCCGCGACTTCACGCTGGTGACGTTCGGCGGG
Source organism: Angustibacter peucedani (assembly GCF_054779595.1). NCBI lineage: Bacteria > Bacillati > Actinomycetota > Actinomycetes > Kineosporiales > Kineosporiaceae > Angustibacter > Angustibacter peucedani. The sequence goes on along the minus strand of NZ_BAAGXY010000068.1, from coordinate 15,027 downwards.
TCGGGGTCGCTGCTCGCGTGCCGGCTCGTCGACGTCCTCGGGCTGGACGGCGTGCTCGTGCCACCGGACCCCGGCAACCTGTCGGCCTACGGGCTGCTGACCGTCGACGTCCGCAACGACTACGTGCGCACCGCCGTGACCCGGCAGTCGCGGCTCGACCACGCGCGCCTGGCCGGCGTCCTCGACGAGCTGCGGGCCGAGGCCGACGCCGCGCTGGCCCGCGAGGGTTTCGCGCCCGCCGACCGCGTCTTCGAGCGCACTGCCGACGTCCGCTACTACGGCCAGGCCTTCGAGGTGCGCGTGCGCGTGCCGGACGGCGCGGTCGACGACGCCCTGACCACCGCCGTGGCCGAGGCGTTCCACGACGAGCACCGTTCGTTGTACGGCTACGACTTCCGCGACGACCCGCGCCAGGAGGTCGAGTGGGTCAACCTGCGCGTCACCGGCGTCGGGCCGATCCGCACGCCCGAGCTGCCGACCGCCACCGCCGGTGGCGGCGCCGAGGGCGCCCGCACCGGCACCCGCCGCGCGCACTTCGGCGACGGCTGGGTCGAGGCGGCGTTGTACGACCGCGCCCGGCTCGGAGCGGGGGACGTGGTCGAGGGCCCGGCCGTCGTCGAGGAGTTCGGCTCGACCGTCCCGGTGCACCCCGGCTTCCGCGCCGAGGTCGACCAGCACCGCAACCTGCGGGTCACCCGCACCAGGGAGGAGGCGTCGTGAGAGGCATGCCCCAGCACCCGTTCGGCTACCGGCTGACCGACGTGCCGGCGTCCGAGGTCGACCCGGTGCTCGTCGAGATCGTCGAGGGCTACCTGGCCAGCGTCGAGATGGAGGTCGAGACGGCGATCGCCCGCACCTCCCGGTCGCCGATGATCCGCGACGCGCACGACTTCCGGGCGGGTATCCACGACCGTCACCTGCGCAAGCTCACCGGGCGCTCGTACTCCGCGCTCGTGCACCCGGTCGCGCGCGACTTCCCGCCCGGGAGCATGCGGCCCGGCGACGTGTTCTTCCACAACGACGTCTACGAGTCCGAGGGCGGCATCGGCCACCTGCCGGACCTGTGCGTCACGGTGCCCGTGTTCGCGACGCCGGACCACGGCGAGCCCTACGTCGTCGCGTTCGTTCAGGCGTTCGGGCACCACGACGACATCGGCGGTGCGGTGCCCGGCTCGATGCCCTCGCACGCCACCAGCGTGTTCGAGGAGGGCCTGATGGTGCCGCCCATCAAGCTCTGGGACGCCGGCGTGCCCAACGAGGCGGCGCTGCGCATCATGACGCGCAACTCGCGCATGCCCGAGTCGCTGGCGGCCGACCTGGACGCCGAGTGCAGCGCCTGCCTGATGGGCGCGCGCCGGCTGGGGGAGCTGTTCGACCGGTACGGCGTCGAGACCGTCGAGGCGGCCTTCGACGCGGTGCTCGACAACACCACCGCGACCTACCGGCGCGAGATCTTGTCGAAGATCCCCGTCGGCACCTACGTCTGGGAGGACTACGCCGAGCACGACGGCGTCGACGAGCCCCAGCTGCACACCCAGCGGATCACCCTGACCCGCACCGGCGCGGACGACGAGGGCGGCGAACGGCTCGTCGTCGACTTCACCGGCACCGGCCCGCAGGCGCGCGGACCAATCAACCACTGCGGCGACTTCGCCGAGGGCACCTTCTTGAAGAAGTGGCTCGCGCCGATCCTGCGCAACCTCGCCGACACCCCCGAGCGGATGGCCGAGCTCGACGTCAACGAGGGCGTCGTACCGCTGGTCGAGATGCGCTTCCCCGAGCCGGGCACCCTGCTCACGCCGGTCTTCCCCGCGCCCACCAACGCCCGCACCTTCGTGATCCTGCGGCTGCTCGGCGTCCTGGCCGGCGTGGTCGCCAAGGCGGTCGACGGCAACATGCCGGCCGACCAGGAGACGATCCGGTACACCGGCGTCTACGGCGAGGACGCCGATGGGCAGGCGTACCTCATGCGCGAGGTGCTCGGCGGGGGAGCGGGCGGTCGGCCCCACGGCGACGGGGAGGACACCATCCACGTGGTGCCCGACTCGCGGAACCTGCCCACCGAGTTCACCGAGAGCCGCTTCCCGTTCCGGGTCGAGTCCCTCGGCCTGGCCGTCGACTCCGGCGGTCCCGGCCTGCACCGCGGCGGCCTGGGCTACGACAAGCAGATCCGGATGCTGCGGGACGGGCACTTCATGTCCATCGCCGACCGCTCGATCCTGGCCTGCTGGGGCGTGCGAGGCGGCAAGGCCGGCCAGCCGTTCTCGGTCGTGGTCGACCCGGGCGGACCGCACGAGCGCGAGGTCGACGCGCTGGCCGACGCCGAGCCGGTGCGGGCCGGCGAGGTGGTGCGCATCCGCACCACCGGCGGGGGCGGCTGGGGCGACCCGCTCGAACGCCCGTACGAGGCCGTCGTCCGCGACGTGCACTGGGGCAAGGTGTCGGTCGAGGGCGCGGCGCGCGACTACGGGGTGGTGCTATCGGGCGACCCGGACGACGCCGAGCTCGACCGGGAGGCCTCGGACGCCCTGCGCGCCCGGCGGCGGTCGGAGGCGCCGGACGACGCGCCGTTCTTCGACCGCGGACCCGGGTACGCGCGGCTGTCGGGCGGGGCGGTTGCGGCCGAGGTCGACTGGCTGCGCTGATCCTGTGCGGATCCGGTGGACGTCGGCCGGGTCGGACCGGAGCGCCAGGGTGCAGGCCCCATGCTGGGGTGATGCCCTTCACGGTCGCGCACGTCGCCGCGGTGCTGCCGCTGCGCGCCCGCACGCGGTGGGCCTGGCTGCTGCCCGCGGCGCCCCTGGCCCTCGGCGCCACCGCGCCCGACCTCCCGACGGCCGTCGGCTGGCCCGGCCTGCGCGCGCAGACCCACACCTTGGCAGCGGCGCTGACGACCGACGCCGCGCTGGCCGTGGTGCTCGGGCTGCTGTGGGTGTGGCTGGTCCGTCCTGCCGTCGCCGACGTCGTGCCCGGGCTGGCGGCGCGCTGGCGGCCGGGGCCGTCGTCCGGCCGGCTCGTGGCGCTGCGCTGGTACCTGGCCGGGGCCGTCGGCGCCGTCACGCACGTCGCGTGGGACGACGTCACCCACCCCGGCGGGTTCCTGGACCGCTGGGTCGGGCTGGGCTCACGGCACGGGGTGTTCCTGCTGCTGCAGGTGGCGTCGAGCGTGCTGGGGCTCGCGGTGCTGGCCTGGTGGTCGGCGCGCTGGTGGCGCGACCGGACGCCGGTCGTCGCGCCCGCGCACGTGGTGCGCTGGGGCCACGCCGCACCGGCCCTGTCCGTGGCGGCGCTGCTGGCGGGAGCGGTCGCGGTCGCCCGCTACCTCGCGCGTCAGGCGGCGCCGGTCGCGTCCGCGGGTGAGGGCTCGCCGCTGGTCGAGGCGGCCTTCGGCGCGCTGAGCGGGCTGCTGCTCGCCGCGCTGCTGCTCTCGCTGGCCCACCGTCTCGCCACCTCGCGCCGCCGCGTCCTGCGGCCGTGATCGTGCGATCCGGCCACGCCACCGCGGCTGGCCAAGAGGTCAGCGCGTGGTGCAGAGGGTGATGTCCGCGCGCCCGGCGGTGCCCTCGCGGTCGAAGTGCGCGCGCTCCTGGTCGGCCCACTGCCGCCAGTGCGACCGGTACCCGTCGCCGTCGCGCGCGATGGCGCGGTCGAACCGCTGCTGCTCGACGGCGTCCACCCAGACCAGCGCCGACAGGTAGGGCCGGCAGGTGCCCGCGCCGGCGCCGCAGCCCTCCAGCACCACCACCGGCGCGGCGGGCACGTCGTACTCCTCGCCGTCCTGCTCCAGCACCCAGTCGTAGCGTCGCAGCCGCGCCGGCCGACCGTGCGCGAGGGGCTCGAGCACGCCCTCGACGAGCCGGGCGACGCCGTCGTCCAGGCCGTCCCAGCCGGGGTAGACGTCGTCGAGCCGGACGACGGGCGCGCCCTCGAGCGCGACCGAGATCCGTTGCGCGAGCGTGGACTTGCCGGCCCCGCTGGGTCCGTCGACGGCCAGCACGCGGGTCAGCCCGGCGTGGGGCGGCCGCGCGCCCACGAGCCGGACGGCGGCCTGCACCGCGGCCTCGACATCGGTCACCCGCAGCATCGGCACACTGTGCCATTGCCCGTCCCGACCCGACTACTAGGTTGGGCAGATGGACGACGCCGCCGACGCCGGGCACGGACCGCTGCGCGACCTGGTGGTCGTCGACCTCACCCGCGCCCTCGCCGGGCCGCACGCCGGGATGATGCTCGGCGATCTCGGCGCGCGCGTCATCAAGGTCGAGACGCCGGGCACGGGTGACGACACGCGTGGCTGGGGTCCGCCGTTCGTGCAGCCGGACGACGAGAGCGCGGCCCGCGAGGCCACGTACTTCCTGTCCTGCAACAGGAACAAGGAGTCGATCGCCCTCGACCTGAAGTCCGACGACGGCCGCGACACCCTGACCGAGCTGGTGCGGCGGGCCGACGTCCTGCTCGAGAACTTCCGCACCGGCGTGCTCGACCGGCTCGGCTTCCCGACCGACCGGCTGCTCGAGCTCAACCCGCGCCTCGTCGTCCTGTCGATCAGCGGTTTCGGCCACGACGGGCCCGAGGGCGGGCGCGCCGGCTACGACCAGATCGCCCAGGGCGAGGCGGGCCTGATGTCGTTGACCGGCAGCGGACCTGAGGACCCGCAGCGCGTCGGCGTGCCGATCGGCGACCTGCTCGCCGGCATGTGGGGCGGGTACGGCGTGCTGGCCGCGCTGCTCGAGCGCGAGCGCACCGGCCGCGGGCAGGTCGTGCGCACGTCACTGCTCGCGGGCATCGTCGGCGTCCACGCGTTCCAGGGCACGCGGTACACGGTGGCCGGCGAGGTCGGCCGCGCCGCGGGCAACCACCACCCCTCGATCTGCCCGTACGGCCTCTTCCGCTGCCGCGACGGCGCGGTGCAGATCTCGGTGGGCAGCGAGGGCCTGTGGCGCAAGCTGTGCGCCGAGTTCGGCCTGGACGCCGAGGCCGACGGCATGACGACCAACGCCGACCGCGTGGCCCATCGCGAGGCGGTGATCGCCGCCGTGGAGGGAGCCTTCGCCGACCTCGACGGCGACCCGCTGCTGGCGCGCCTTGCCGCGGCCGGCATCCCCGCCGGTCGGGTGCGCACGCTCGACGAGGTCTACGGCTGGGAGCAGACGCTCAGCCAGGGCCTGCTCGTCGAGGTCGAGCACCCGACCTTGGGCACGGTGCAGCTGCCCGGCCCGCCGCTGCGGTTCTTCGACGCCGGCGGCGCCGAGACCACCAAGCGCGACCACGCCGCGCCGCCGCTGCTGGACGGCGACGGCGCCGCCGTGCGCGCCTGGCTGGCCAGCACGCCGCCCCGGCATGGCTGACGACGCGCCGCGCCGGCTCGGCGCCGTCGAGCTGCTCGAGCTGGTGATGGACGACGGCTCGCTCCAGCGGTGGGACGCCGACCCCGTGCGCGTGCCGACGTCCGAGCGGTACGCGCTCGAGCTCGAGGCGGCCCGCGAGCGCAGCGGGCTCGACGAGGCCGTGGTCACCGGCGGGGCCCGGCTGCGCGGCCGCCGGGTCGCCGTCGTCGCCTGCGAGTTCGCCTTCCTGGCCGGCTCGATCGGCGTCGCGGCGGCCGAGCGGCTGGTGCTGGCGGTCGAGCGCGCCACCCGCGAGGGGCTGCCGCTGCTGGCCGCGCCGGTGTCCGGCGGCACGCGCATGCAGGAGGGCACGGTCGCGTTCCTGCAGATGGTGAAGATCTCGGCGGCGATCGCCGAGCACAAGGCCGCGGGCCTGCCGTACCTGGTCTACCTGCGGCACCCGACCACCGGCGGGGTGCTCGCCTCGTGGGGCTCGCTCGGGCACGTGACGGTGGCCGAGCCGGACGCGCTGATCGGGTTCCTCGGCCCGCGCGTGTACGAGGCGCTGCACCACCAGCCGTTCCCGGACGGCGTGCAGCGCAGCGAGAACCTCTACCGCAAGGGCCTGGTCGACGCCGTGCTGCCGCCCGAGCAGGTGCCCGACGTGCTCGACCGCGCGCTCAACGTGCTGCTCGCCCCGCGCGAGGGGCTGCCGGCCGCCGACGACCTGCCGCGCGGCGCCGCGGTCGACGTCGCCGACGAGCTGCCCGACGTCCCGGCCTGGGAGTCGGTGACCGCCTCGCGCCGCGCGGACCGCCCCGGTGTGCGACGGCTGCTGCGGTACGCGGCGTCCGACGTCCTGCCGCTCAACGGCACCGGCGAGGGCGAGGCCGACCCCGGCCTGCTGCTGGCGCTGGCCCGCTTCGGCGGCGCCCCGTGCGTCGTCCTCGGCCAGGACCGCCGCGGGCAGACCGAGCTCACGCCGATGGGTCCGGCGGCGCTGCGCGAGGCCCGGCGCGGCATGCGGCTGGCCCGCGAGCTGCGGCTCCCGCTCGTCACCGTGATCGACACGCCCGGGGCGGCGTTGTCGCGCGAGGCCGAGGAGGGCGGGCTGGCCGGCGAGATCGCCCGCTGCCTGGCCGAGCTCGTGACGCTCGACGCGCCCACGGTGTCGGTGCTGCTCGGCCAGGGAACCGGCGGGGGAGCGCTGGCGCTGGTGCCGGCCGACCGCGTCGTGGCGGCCCAGCACGCGTGGTTGTCGCCGCTGCCGCCCGAGGGCGCGTCGGCCATCGTGCACCGCGACCTCGAGCACGCGGCGCAGATGGCCGCCGAGCAGGGAGTGCGGTCCAAGGACCTGCTGGCGAACGGCGTCGTCGACCGCGTCGTCCCCGAGCGGCCGGACGCCGCGGACGAGGCCGAGGCGTTCTGCTCGCGGCTGGGAGCGGTGCTGCGCCACGAGCTGGTGCGCCTGATGGCGCAGGCGCCCGACCAGCGGCGCTCGCACCGGCTGGCGCGGTACCGGCGGCTCGGCCCGGTCGTCGAACCCTGACCAAAGCGGCGCGCCGGGCTGGCGACTGCTCGCCATGACGCGCGGCGCTGCGTCACCTAGGTTCGCGGTGTGCGAGTCCTCGTAGCCCTCGGCGGCAACGCCATGACCTCGGACGACGGCGACGCCCGTCCCGAGGACCAGATCTCGGCCATCACGCGCGCCATGGAGCCGGTGGCCGACCTCGTCGCGGCCGGCCACGAGGTGGTGCTCACCCACGGCAACGGCCCGCAGGTCGGCAACCTGCTGGTGAAGAACGAGCTGTCGGCCGGCGTCGTCCCGCCCGTGCCGCTGGACTGGTGCGGCGCGCAGACCCAGGCGACCATCGGCTTCGTCGTCCAGGACGCCCTCGAGCCGGCCCTGGCCCGGCGCGGCGTCCGTCGTCCGACCGCCGCCCTCGTCAGCCGCACGCTGGTCGACGGCGACGACAAGGGCTTCACCGCACCGACCAAGCCGGTCGGGCGCTACCTGCCGCAGGACGAGGCCCAGGTGCTGGTCGACCACGGCCAGACGTGGGAGGACCGCGGCAGCCGGGGCTGGCGCCGCGTCGTCGCCTCGCCCGAGCCGCTCGAGGTGCTGGACGCCGGGGCCGCCCGTGCGCTCGTCGACGCGGGCTACGTCGTGGTGGCCGGCGGGGGTGGCGGCATCCCCTGCGTGCGCGAGGCGGACGGCTCGATCCGCGGCGTCGAGGCCGTCATCGACAAGGACCTCTCGGCCGCGCTGCTCGCCCGCGCGCTCGAGCTCGACGTGCTCGTCATCGCCACCGACGTCGACCACGTCGCCACCGGCTGGGGCACCGACCAGCAGCGCTCGCTCGGCGAGGTGACCGTCGCCGAGCTGCGCGAGCTCGCCGCCGCGGGCGAGTTCGCCAGCGGCTCGATGGGACCCAAGGTCGAGGCCGCGTGCCGGTTCGTCGAGAACGGCGGCACCCGCTCGGCCATCTGCTCGCTCGCGAACATCGCGGCGGCCGCTGCCGGCGAGGCCGGCACCGTCGTCCGCCCCTGACCCGACCTGCCCGACAACCTGAGGAGATCCCCGTGCCGGAGGCCATCGAGGTCCGCAAGGTGCCCATCCTGACCGTCAGCGACGCGAGCGGCCTGGCCCAGCTCGTCGACGACGGCGTGCTCGACGCCGACCGCGTGGTCGCGGTCATCGGCAAGACCGAGGGCAACGGCGGCGTCAACGACTACACCCGCATCATCGCCGACCGCGCGTTCCGCGAGGTGCTGGTCGAGAAGGGCACGCGCTCGGCCGAGGACGTCAAGCAGGTGCCGATCGTGTGGTCCGGCGGCACCGACGGCGTCATCAGCCCGCACGCCACGATCTTCGCCACGGTGCCGGCCGACCAGGTGGAGGCCACCGACGAGCCGCGGCTCACCGTGGGCTTCGCCATGAGCGAGGTGCTGGCGCCCGAGGACATCGGTCGGGTCGCGATGGTCAGCAAGGTTGCGGACGCCGTCAAGGTCGCCATGGAGCGCGCCGGGATCACCGACCCGGCCGACGTCCACTACGTGCAGACCAAGACGCCGCTGCTGACGATCCACACCATCCGCGACGCCAAGGAGCGCGGCAAGAGCGTGTGGACCGAGCACACCCACGAGTCGATGGACCTCTCGAACGGCTGCACCGCGCTCGGCATCGCCGTCGCGCTCGGCGAGATCGACATGCCGACCGACGCCGACGTCATGCACGACCGCTCGCTGTACTCCTCGGTCGCGTCCTGCTCGTCGGGCGTCGAGCTCGACCAGGCGCAGGTCGTCGTGGTCGGCAACGCGCGCGGCGTCGGCGGGCGCTACCGCATCGGCCACTCGGTCATGCGCGACGCGCTGGACGCCGACGGCATCTGGGGCGCCATCAAGGACGCGGGCCTCGACCTGCCGGACCGGCCGCACCCCAGCGACCTCGACGGCCGGCTGGTCAACGTGTTCCTCAAGTGCGAGGTGTCGCAGGACGGCGTCGTCCGCGGTCGGCGCAACGCGATGCTCGACGACTCCGACGTGCACTGGCACCGGCAGATCAAGTCCTGCGTCGGCGGCGTCACCGCGGCCGTCACCGGCGACCCTGCGGTGTTCGTGTCGGTGTCGGCCGCGCACCAGGGCCCGGACGGTGGCGGCCCGGTCGCCGCCATCGTCGACCTCGGCGCCGAGCCCACCGGCTACCGCCCGCCGTCCCCCTGACCCCTCACGCCCGGGGCGGTGACGGCGGTGGGCGACGCCTAGGCTGGACGACGTGAGCCTGGCCGTGCGCGTCATCCCCTGCCTGGACGTCGACGCCGGACGGGTCGTCAAGGGCGTGAACTTCGCCCAGCTGCGGGACGCCGGCGACCCGGTCGAGCTCGCGCGACGCTACGACGCCGAGGGCGCCGACGAGCTGACGTTCCTGGACGTCACGGCATCCAGCGACAGCCGGGCCACGACCTACGACGTGGTCACCCGCACCGCGGAGCAGGTCTTCATCCCGCTCACGGTCGGGGGCGGCGTCCGCACGGTCGAGGACGTCGACCGGCTGCTGCGGGCGGGGGCCGACAAGGTGGGCGTCAGCACCGCGGCGGTCGAGCGGCCCGAGCTGGTCGCCGAGGTGGCCGACCGGTTCGGCGCGCAGGTGCTGGTGCTGAGCCTGGACGCGCGCCGCTGCCCGCCCGGCACCAGCACGGACTCAGGCTTCGAGGTCACCACCCACGGCGGGCGGCGCGGCACCGGCGTCGACGCGGTGGAGTGGGCCGCGCGCGCGGCGCAGCTGGGGGCGGGCGAGATCCTGCTCAATGCCATGGACGCCGACGGCACCAAGGCCGGTTTCGACCTCGAGCTGGTGCGCCTCGTGCGCGCGGCGGTCGACGTCCCGCTCGTGGCGAGCGGGGGCGCCGGTACGGCGGCCCACTTCGTCGACGCGGTCGACGCCGGGGCCGACGCGGTGCTCGCCGCGAGCGTGTTCCACTTCGGCGAGCTGAGCATCGGCGAGGTCAAGGGGGCGCTGGCGGCCGGCGGCCACGCCGTCCGCTAGAGACCGGCGGGCGTCTCGCGCAGCTGGTCGATCGCCTGGTTGGGCCCGTCGAGCGCCACGTCCGCCACGTCGCGCCGCCCGTAGACGAACAGGACCAGCTCTCCTGGGGCGCCCTCGACCCGCACGGTCGGGTGACCGCGCCGCGCGGTGAGCCGGCCGTGGCCGGGCGCGACCAGCTCGACGCCGACCTGCGCCCGTCGCAGCACCAGCCGGCCCATGGTCGAGCACGCCTTCCACAGCGACCGCTCGAGCGCCGGGTCGAGCACGCGCGGCCGCCAGCCCGGCTGGGCCCGCAGGACGTCCTCGTGGTGCACGTAGAACTCGACCAGGTTCATCGCCTCGTCGACCGCGGGCACCCGGGCCGGGTGCCAGAACGGCGGGCCGGTGCGCACCTGCTCGACGAGCGCCGGCCAGTCGCCGGCGGCGAGGTCGCCCTGCACCGCGGCCGTGCGCCCGGCCAGGGGTGCCAGGTAGATCCCGGCCTGCGCGTCGGGCCGGCGCTCGCGCACGACGAGGTGCGCGGCGAGGTCGCGGGTCTCCCAGCCCTCGCACTTGGTCGGGGCGTCGGGACCCACGGCGACGAAGGTGTCGCAGAGGGCGTGGCGCTCGGCGCGCGCGAAGTGGCTCATGGCTCGATCCTCGCACCCGTGCCGGTCACCGGCACGTGAGAGGCTGTCCCGTCGCCCCGATCCGGAAGTGAGCCCGTGCAGACCCGTCCTTACACCTTGCGTCGCGGTCTGCACGTCCTCGGTCAGGGGATCCGGCGCGCGCCGGGGGTGTTCGCCGTGGCCGTCGTGGGCAGCGCGCTGTACGGCGTCATGACCGCCGGCACGGCGTGGGCGCTGGGGCGGGTGACGCGCGACGTCATCGCGCCGTCCTTGCGCGACGGCCGCCTCGACGGTTCCGAGCTGGCCGGCGGCGCCGGCCTGATGGCCCTGGTCGCGGTGCTCCTGACGATCGGCGTCATCGCCCGGCGGGTCGCGGCCGGCTACACGATGTTCGACCTCGGCGCGCACTACCGGCGGCGGGTGACGGCCCAGTACCTGCGGTTGCCGCTCTCGTGGCACGGGCAGCACCCCACCGGGCAGCTGCTGTCGAACGCCAACGCCGACGTCGAGGCCACCTGGCAGGTCTTCGCGCCGCTCCCCATGGCGATCGGCGTCGTGGTGATGCTCGTCGTGGCCGCGGTCTCGCTGCTGCTCGCCGACCCGGTGCTCGCGCTGATCGGCTTCTGCGTCTTCCCGTTGGTGTTCCTCGTCAACGTGGTGTTCCAGCGCTTCATGTCGCCGCGCGTCACGCGGGCCCAGCAGCTGCGGGCCGAGGTGTCGGACGTCGCGCACGAGAGCTTCGACGGCGCCATGGTCGTCAAGGCGCTGGGCCGCGAGCAGGCCGAGACCGACCGCTTCGCCGAGGTCTCGCACCGGCTGCGCGACGCCAACGTCGCGGTCGGCCGCACCCGGGGCATCTTCGACCCCGTCATCGAGGCGATCCCGAACCTGGGCACGCTCGCGGTGCTGGCCGTCGGCACCGCGCGGGCGACGTCCGGGCTGACCACAGCCGCGACCGTCGTCCAGGTCGCGTACCTGTTCACCCTGCTCGGGTTCCCCGTGCGCGCCCTGGGCTGGGTGCTCGGCGAGCTGCCCCGCAGCGTCGTCGGGTGGGACCGCGTGCAGGCCGTGCTGGACGCCGAGGGCGGGCTCTCGTACGGCACCCGTCCCTCCGCCGGCCCGGAGGCGGGCGCGGCGGGGCTGCAGCTGCGCGACGTCGACTACGCGCACCTCGACCAGTCCGGCGAGCGCGTGCCCGTGCTGCACGACGTGACGCTGGACGTCGAGCCCGGCCGCACCGTGGCGGTCGTGGGCGCCACCGGGTCCGGCAAGTCCACGCTGACCTCGTTGCTGGTGCGGCTCGCCGACCCCGACCGCGGCGCCGTGCTGCTCGACGGGGTCGACCTGCGCGAGCTGGCCGAGGGTGCGGTGGCCGACAGCGTCGCGCTCGTGCCGCAGCAGACCTTCTTGTTCGACGACTCGGTGCGCGGCAACGTCACGCTCGGCGACCCGCGCCTGGTCGACGCCGACGACCGCCGCGTCTGGGCGGCGCTGCGGCTGGCGCAGGGCGACGGCTTCGTGGCCGCCCTGCCGCGCGGGCTCGACACCCCCGTGGGCGAGCGCGGCACGACGCTGTCCGGCGGTCAGCGGCAGCGGATCGCGCTGGCCCGGGCACTGGTGCGCCGTCCACGGCTGCTGCTGCTCGACGACGCGACCTCGGCCGTCGACCCCCGCGTCGAGGCCGCGATCCTCGCCGGGCTGCGCGACGCCGCCCAGGGCACGACGGTCGTGGTCGTCGCCTACCGCAAGGCCACCATCGCGCTGGCCGACGAGGTGGTGTTCCTGGCCCACGGCCGGGTCGCTGACCGCGGCACGCACGCCGCGCTGAGCCGGCGCAACGCCGCCTACCGCAACCTGGTCGACGCCTACGAGCGTGAGGCCGCGCAGCGCGAGGCGGCCGAGGGCGAGGACGAGGAGGTGTCGGCATGACCTCCATCACCGGGGAGCGCCCGGACGCCGACGACCACGGCGCGCTGCACACGCTGCGCCGGGGGATGGCCATGTCGCCCGAGCTCACCGCCGGCATCGGGATCACGCTCGCGCTGGCCGCGGTCGCCACCGTGGGCCGGGTCGTCGTGCCGTTCTGCGTGCAGCAGACCATCGACCGCGGGCTGCTCGCGGACGGCGGCCCGGACGTCGGCCACGTCGCCCGGCTGCTCGCGCTGGCCGGCGTGCTCGTGGTCGTCACCGCGCTGTGCGCCTACCAGGTCAACCTGCGGCTGTTCCGTGCTGCCGAGAGCGGCCTGGCCACGCTGCGGGTCGGCGCGTTCCGGCACGTCCACGACCTGTCGGTGCTGACCCAGAGCACGGAACGGCGCGGCTCGCTGGTGTCGCGCGTGACGAGCGACGTCGACACCATCTCGAACTTCGTGCAGTTCGGCGGGCTGATGCTCATCCTGTCGACGCTGCAGCTGACCGTGGCTACCGGGCTGATGCTGGTCTACTCGCCGCTGCTCACCGCCGTGGTGTGGGGTTGCTTCCTGCCGGTCTTCCTGCTGGTGAAGCCCATGCAGCGCAAGGTCTCCGAGGCCTACGCGCTGGTGCGCGAGCGGGTCGGGGGCGTGCTGTCGGCGGTCTCGGAGTCGGTGGTGGGCGCGGCGACGATCCGGGCCTACGCCGTCGAGCGCCGCACGGGCGAGCGGGTCGACGCCGCGGTGCAGGCCCACCGCGACGCGGCCGTGCGCGCGCAGGTGCGCGTGGCGGCAACGTTCTCGACGGGCGTCCTGGTGAGCGGCCTGGTCAGCGTCGCGGTGGTCGTGGTCGGCACCTGGCGGGGCGTGAACGGGCACATCACCCTGGGCGAGCTCCTGGCGTTCCTGTTCCTGGTGCAGCTGTTCACCGGGCCGGTGCAGATCGGCACCGAGGTGCTCAACGAGATGCAGAACGCGATCGCCGGCTGGCGCCGCGTGCTCACCGTGGTCGACACCCCCGCGGACGTCGCCGACCCCGGCGACGCCGGGCGGGCCCTGCCGCGCGGGCCGATCACCGTCGCCTTCGACCACGTGTCGTACGCCTACCCGGGCGGCCCGACGGTGCTGCACGACGTCGACCTCGAGATCGCGCCCAGCGCGCGGGTCGCGGTCGTCGGCGAGACCGGGTCGGGCAAGACGACCTTCGCCAAGCTGCTCACGCGGTTGATGGACCCGGTCACCGGCCGGGTGCTGGTCGACGGCGTCGACCTGCGCGACGTGCGGTTCTCGTCGCTGCGCGAGCGGGTCGTGCTGGTGCCGCAGGACGGCTTCCTCTTCGACGACACGCTGCTCGCCAACGCCCGGTTCGCCCGCCCGGACGCCGGCGTCGAGGACGTCGAGCTGGCGTTCACCGAGCTCGGGCTGGCCGACTGGCTCGAGGGTCTGCCGCACGGGCTGCAGACCCGCGTCGGCCAGCGCGGCGAGTCGCTGTCGGCGGGGGAGCGGCAGCTGGTCGCCCTGGCGCGCGCCTACCTCGCCGACCCCGACCTGCTGGTGCTCGACGAGGCGACGTCCGCCGTCGACCCCGCCACCGAGGTGCGGATCCAGCGCGCGCTCGACGGGCTGACCCGTGGTCGCACGTCGATCGCCATCGCGCACCGGCTGACGACGGCCGAGGCAGCCGACGAGGTGCTCGTCGTCGACGCCGGCGTGGTCGTCGAGCGCGGACCGGCCGCGGAGCTGGTGCGGGCCGGCGGGGTGTACGCCCGTCTGCACGCGAGCTGGGTCGCGCAGCAGCGCCTGCAGTAGGTCGTCCACCTGTGGACGACGCTGGTCACGCCATCGACAGGTCTGTTGTGCCGCAACACGTTGTCGGTGGCTGCCTCTAGGTTTGACGCATGACGACGGCGACGTGGCACCTTGCAGGGGACGCCCTGGGTGCTGAGCTGCGCCGTCACGACCACGTCGAACGGATGGCGCACGTCGCGAAGATCCAGCTCGCGGCGGAGGCGATGGCGCGGGGGCTGCCACGGCAGAGCGGGTGCCGGGATCTGGCGGCGTGGCTGCGGCGCGAGCTGCCCGCGTGCAGCCCGGGCGAGGCGGCGCGGATCGCGTCCCGGGCCGAGGCGTTCTACCGCTCGCCCGCGGCGCCCGAGCTGGAGCCGACCCGTGACGCGCTGCTGGCCGGGGTGATCAGCGGGGAGCAGGCCGACGTCATCGCCACCACCGTCGCGGCCCTGCTGCCACCGCACGTGCAGGCCGGTGCGGTACCGGCGGAGGCCGTCGCCGCCGGGCAGGCGTTGCTGCTGGGCGAGGCTGACCGGCTCGACCCGCGAGCGCTGGCGAAGGTCGGCGCGCGGTTGAAAGCCTCGCTCGACCCTGATGCCGACGAGCGGTTGGCGCGAGACGAGAAGTGCCAAGAGGCGGTCCGCGGGTTCACGTGGGCTCGCACCGGCTCGGGGATGGTCCACGTCGAAGGACTGCTCACCCCGCGGTGCGGGGCCGCCCTGGCGGGAGCGATCGACGCCTGGTCCGCACCACAACCCGCCGCGGACGGCACCCCTGACCCGCGCACGGGTGCGCAGCGTCGCCACGACGGCCTGCAGCGCCTGGCCGAAGAAGCCGTTGCCCAACCG
>NZ_BAAGXY010000067.1:0-17265 GCF_054779595.1 Angustibacter peucedani | reverse complement strand
CTGGGTGCGTCCGACGTCGAGCGGGTTGCCGACGGTGTCGAACAGCACCGGCACCATCTCCGCGCTGCAGCCGATCTCGGCCAGCGCCGCTGTCGATAGGTGCTGGCCGTCGGGCAGCTCGGCCGGCAGCATCCCCCGCTGCGCCTCGCCGTTCAGCGCGGCCGCGAACGTGGCGGCGTCGACCTTCACCACGACCCGGTACGGCGAACCGTGCGAGGTCGGCAGCAGTCCGGGTTGGGCGACGGCTTCTTCGGCCAGCCGCTGCAGGGCGTCGTGGCGGCGCTGCGCCCCGGAGCGCGGGTCAGGGGTGCCGTCCGCGGCGGGCCGGGGTGCGGACCACGCGTCGAGCGCTCCCGCGAGGGCGGCCCCGCACCGCGGGGTGAGCAGTCCTTCGACGTGGACCATGCCCGAGCCCGTGCGAGCCAGCGTGAACCCGCGGACCGCCTCTTGGCGCTTCTCGTCTCGCGCCAACTTCTCGTCCGCACCTGGGTCGAGCGAGGCTTTCAACCGCGCGGCGACCTTCGCCAGCGCTCGCGGGTCAAGCCGGTCGGCTTCGCCGAGCATGACGGCCTGCCCGGCGGCGACAGCCTCAATCGGCACCGCCCCGGCCGGCACGTGCGGGGGCAGCAGCGCGGCGACGGTGGTGGCGATGACGTCGGCCTGCTCCCCGCTGATCACCCCCGCCAGCAACGCCTCCCGCGTCGGCGCCAGCGACGGTGCAGCCGCGGAACGGTAGAACGCCTCGGCCCGCGCCGCGATCCGCGACGCCTCACCCGGACTCACGCTCGGCAGCTCGCGCCGCAGCCACGCCGCCAGGTCACGGCACCCCGCCTGCCGCGGCAACCCCCGCTGCATCGCCTCGGCCGCGACCTGCACCATCCCCGCCTCGGCCATCCGGACCTGGTGCTCGAACCGTCGCAGCTCGGCACCCAGCCCGGCGTCCGCCACCTGCCACACGGCAGTGGAGGGCGGTCGCCCGGCGGTCGTCGTCATGCGTCAAACCTAGAGGCAGCCACCGACAAACCGCTGCGGCGCAACAGACCTGTGGACGACGTGACCATCGCCGTCCACAGGTGGACGACCGCATCAGGCGGACGGGCCGCCGTCCACCGCCGCGCGCAGGAAGTCCGACGCCCGCGCCAGGTCCGCGACGACGTCCGCGGCGCTGCGCACCTGCTCCAGCGACCCGACACCCTGCCCGGCGTACAGCGGCGCGACGTCCGGGTCGACCGGCCCGAGCCGCGCGGCAACCACCTCCGCGTGCGCCGCGTCGTCCGCGGCGAGCTCGCCCTCGCGCCCGACCCAGCGGTCGAAGTAGGCGTTGCGCAGCGCGCGCCCGCCGAACTCGGCGGGCCACGCCACCCGCTGCCCGACGTCGAAGACCCGGCCGTACGCCGTCGCCGTCTCGTCCGCCGCGACGAGCCGCGAGCGCACCGCGTCGGTGGCGTCCGACTCGGGGCAGGCGATGAAGGCGGTCCCCACCCAGGCGCCGCACGCGCCCGCGGCCAGCACCGCCGCGACGCCGCGCGGCCCGCTGATGCCACCGGCCGCGAGCACCGGCACCAGCACGTGGTCGAGCACCCGCTGCAGCAGCGGCAGGGTGGCGACGGCGTCGCGACCGTGGCCGCCGCCCTCCGAGCCGCGCGCGACGAGCAGGTCGACCCCGGCGTCCTCGGCGGCCTGCGCCTCGGCCAGCGTCCCGACCTGGGCCGCGACGACGATCCCGGCCTCCTGCAACGGCCGCACGTACGGGTCGAGGTCGCCGAAGCTCACCGAGGCCAGCACCGGGCGGGTGTCGAGCACGGCGTCGAGCTGCTCGGGCGCGCCGGGCAGCACCCACGCCATCAGCCCGATGCCGAAGGGTCGCCCGGAGGCCTCGGCGACCGCCACCGCGTGCTGCGCGCGCACCCACTCGCCGGTGGACGACGGAGCCACCCCGATCGTCCCCAGCCCGCCGGCCCGGCTCACGGCCGCGGCCAGGCGACCGCCGGCCACCCCCGCCATCGGTGCCTGCACGACCGGGACGTCGATCCCGAGGACCTGCGTCAGCGCGGTGGTCATGCCTCAGACGGTAGTCGCGACCGTCACCGGCTCGGCGCGAGAACCAGCTCGCACCACGCGCCGCAGCCGCTCGTCCGCCCCCACGTAGGCGCCGGGCCAGACCACGCACTCGTCGAGCGAGCCCTCGACGACGGCACCAGCACCCACCACGCTGCGACCGCCCGACGCGTGCAGGCAGGCCGCCAGGTAGTCGGCCGGCGTCCCGCAGTCGACCCACGGCTCGCCCGGCGGAGCCAGCACGAGGTCGAGCCCGTCGTCCGCCGCCAGGTCCCGCCACAGCACCTCGTACAGCCCGCTCGGCACCGCCTCGAGCCCGCGCACGTCGGCCCACGGCAACAGGCAGGCGCCGACGTACCGAACGCCGGTGCCGTCGGCGAGGGTGAAGTCCGCCCGCCGGTGCCCGGCCGGGACGACGAGCAGCCGGCACCGCGCGACGTCCCACGCGGGTACGCCCGCCCAGCCCTGGACCAGGTCCGGCAGCCCGTCCGGCGCGTAGACGTCGGCGTTGGTGACGAGCGCGTCGCGGCCGTCGAGCCAGCCGCGCAGCCCACCCAGCGCACCCGCCGTCCCGAGCGCCTCCGGCTGCTCGACCGCGACGTGCGAGCGGCCCGCCACGTGCCCGGCCACCAGGTCGCCGAGGTGGTGGGCGTTCACGGCGAGCGCGTCCGCGCCGTCGCCCACATGCGCCTGCAGCCGGTCGAGCGCCAGGTCGAGCAACGTCGTGCCCGCCACCGGCATCAGCACCTTGGGCAGGACGTCGGTCAGCGGGCGCATGCGCTGGCCGCGCCCGGCCGCGAGCGCGACGCCGGCGGTCACCGCACGTGGCCGGCGTAGCCCGAGGGGTCGCTGACGTCGTGCGCGGCGGCCAGGATCTGGCGGGTCGGCGCGTCCATCTCGTCGACCTCGTCGGGCAGCAGCCAGCGGGCGGTCGTGGCCTCGCCGCCGACGCGCTCGCCGATCTCGCCGCTGACCGCGACCCGGAAGATGACGTCGACGCGCCGCAGCGGCGAGTCGACGACGACGGTGACGGGCCGGCCGACCTCGACGTCGACCCCGAGCTCCTCGTGCACCTCGCGCGCCACGGCCTGGGCGGCGGACTCGCCGCGGTCGAGCAGGCCGCCGGGCAGGCTCCACCCGACGCGGTGCGGCTGGCGCAGCATGAGCAGCCGGCCGTCGCGCTCGAGCAGGCACACGGCACCCACCGTGAAGCCGGGCGTGCCGGCGCGCACCAGGGTGCGCCGCACCGGCGCCGGCAGCCGCCGGAACACGCGCAGGGCCGCCAGGTAGACGGGGCGCGAGTGCACCGGGGGAGCAGGCATGGCTCCACCCTACGGAGGGCTAGGGTCGAGCGCGTGACCAGCCGGGACCGGGACCTCGACGACACGCGCGCGGACGACGAGCAGCCGGACGACGAGCAGCCGGTCCCGAAGCTGCGGGTCGCGGCGTACGCCGTGGTGGTGGTCGACGACCAGGTGCTGCTGACCGAGCTCGCACCCGGCACGCTCTCTCCCGGGCTGTGGACGCTGCCCGGCGGAGGCATCGACCACGGCGAGGCGCCGCTCGACGCCGTCGTCCGCGAGGTGCACGAGGAGACCGCGCACCGGCTGCGCGACATCACGGTCTACGACGTCGGGTCGCACCGGTTCACCGACCGCGCGCCGGGGAGCGGCCGGCTCGAGGACTTCCAGAGCGTCCAGGTGATCTACACGGCCGCGGTCGAGGAGGTGCGCGAGCCGGAGGTGCTGGACGTCGGCGGCAGCACCTCGCGCGCCCGCTGGGTACCGCTCGACGAGCTCGCCGAGCTGCCCCTCGGCCGGACGACGGGACGCTGGCTCGCGCGGGTGCTCGACCGGCCGGACCTGGCCGCCGACCCGACCGCCGTCGACGGCTGACGCCGGGACCGTGAGCTCGCTGGACGACGTGATCGCGCGGCTCGCCGACGCGTCGGACCGGACGGCGGGGTCGTCGTCCGACCGCGAGGCGTGGTGGCGCGCCAGCGTTCAACACGAGCTGGCCGCGGCCGACGGCGACCTGGCGCGGGTCGCGGCCCTGGCCGAGCACTACGACCAGCTGCTCTCCCTTGCGCCGCAGGCGGTCCCGACCGCCCCGGTGGTCTGGCAGCCGGTCGCCCGGCACGCCCGGCGCCGGCTGGGGTCGTTCGCGACCCCGCCGCACCTCGCCGAGGCGCTCGTCGACCGTGCGCTGCTCGGTTCCGAGCCGTTGACCACGGCGCCCGCGGTCGTCGACCCGGCCTGCGGCGCGGGCGCGCTGCTCGTCGCCGCGCTGCGACGGCTGGTGGGGCGCGGCGTCCCCGCCGGCGAGGCCGTCACCCGGCTGCACGGCGTGGACGTCGACCCCACCGCGGTGGCGGTGGCGCACGCGCGGCTGGTGGCCGAGGCGGTCGCGCTGGGCGCCTCGTCGGACGTCGCCCCACGGCTCGCCGTGGGCGACGCCCTGGTCGACGACGCGTCCTTCACCTGGCGAGCGGCCTTCCCCGAGGTGCTGGCCGGCGAGGGCGAGCCCGACGCCGTGACCGGCTGGAGCGGCGGCTTCGACGTCGTGCTGGCCAACCCGCCCTGGGAGCGGCTGAAGGTGGCCGCGCACGAGCACGACGGCGACGACCTGGCGACGGCTCGCGACGCCGTGCGCGACCGCGTGACGGCCGTGCGCGAGGGCGGTCGGCACCCCCTCACCGGCACCGGGGACCTCAACGCGCACCTGCCGTTCCTCGAGACCTGCTGGCGGCTGCTGGCACCCGGGGGGCGGGCCGCGGTGCTGGCGCCGCTCGGCGCGCTGACCGACCGCCAGGCCGGTCCGCTGCTGCTCGCGCTGCTCGACGCCGGCGACCTCGAGCAGGTCCACGGCCTGGCGGACGGCCCGTGGTTCGACGCGGTGACGAGCAGCGTGCGCGTCGGGCTGGTCACGTTGCGACGCAACGCTTCCGGCGGTCCGGGTGGGGCGCTCGTCATGACCAGCCTGACCGACCCGCGGCGCCCGGACGACGCCACGCACCGCACCTGGACCCTCGACGCCGACCTCGTGCGCACGGTCAACCCGTCGTCCGGGACGGCAGTGCTGCTCGACACCCCGCGCGACGTCGAGCTGGTGCGGCGGGCCCACGAACGCCACGGCGTGCTGCTGCGGCGCGACCCGGTGTCGGGGGACGTCGTCGACGACCCCTGGACCTTCCGCGCGCGCACCCCGGTGCACCTGAGCCGTGAAGCACGTCACGTGTCGGCGGTGCCGGGCGAGGGCCTGGAAGAGTTGGGGGAGGCCAAGTTCTGCGGACTCCTCGACCCGAGAGCTGCTACGTGGGACGACGGCGCGCGCCCGAGCCGGGACGACGAACGAGCCGACCCGCGGTGGCTGCCGCGGACGCGGTGGTGGGTGCCGTCGTCCCTGGTGCGCGAGCGGTACGGCGACCTGCTCGACCGGGGCTGGCTCGCCGGGTACCGCGTGGTGTCGACGCCGCGGACGGCCCGCACCCTGCTGCCGGTGGCGCTGCCGCCCGGCGCCTACGCGAACTCGTTGGCCCTGCTCGACGCGACGCAGCTGCCGCTGCTGGTCGCCGCGCTGTCGTCGCTCCCGCTCGACTACGTCGCGCGAGCCAAGGCCGGCGGCAACAACCTGAGCCTGTTCAAGGTCGAGCAGCTGCCGGTGCCGCGCCCCGCCGCCTACGACGCCGTGTGGGACGGCACGGGCGGGGAACCGTTGCGCGAGTGGGTGCTCCGGCGCCTCGCGGCCGCCGTCGCGTGGTGCGAAGGGCTGGCCTCCCTGGCGGCCGAGCTCGGCCTGCCGGCGACGCCCGACCCGGACGACGCGCCCCCTGCGCGCGTGGCCCGGGCCGAGGCGCTGGCCGACCTGGACGCCGTCCACGCCCACCTGCTGGGCTGGACGACGTCCGACCTGGAGCACGTGCTCGGCACGTTCACCGCGCTGCGGGCGCGGGACGAGCGCGAGCACGGCTCGTTCGTGACCCGCGAGCGCGTGCTGCGGGCCTTCGAGCGGGTCACGCCTCGGGGATGAGCAGCAGCCCGATCACGTACAGCGCGACGCCGGCCAGGCCGAACAGGCAGCTGGCGAGCGTGATGACGCGGACGACGGTGACGTCGACGCCGGTGTAGTCGGCCACGGCGGCGCAGACGCCGCCGAGCATGCGGCCCTCGGCGGGCCGGGTCAGGCGGCGCGGGGCCGCGGTGGTCGGGGGAAGGGTGCTGGTGTTCTCTGTCATGCGTCCAGCCTGGCCGTCAGAACCGTTGCAGCACATCGGGGAACGCCCCGGGTGCACCCTGGCCCGACCCTGACCGGCTGCGGGTGCGGGGTCGTGCTCGGGCACGTAGCGTCGCGGGCATGAGCACTGGGCAGTTCAAGGGCGAGACGGGCACGCGCGGCGAGTGGCGCCGGCAGGGCAACCGGTTCACCGACCGCGTGCACGCCGGCAGCACGAGCGCGCCGGGTGAAGGTCCGGACGAGCAGGGGCGGTGGCCGGTCGAACCCGGCCGGTACCGGCTCGTCGTCTCGCTGGCCTGCCCCTGGGCGCACCGCTCGGTGGTCGTCCGGCGGCTGCTGGGGCTCGAGGACGCGATCTCGCTCGCCGTCGTCGACCCGGTGCGCGACGAGCGCGGCTGGCGGTTCTGGCTGGACGACGGGCACCGAGACCCGGTGCTCGACGTCGAGCTCCTGGCCGATCTCTACACCCGCACCGATCCCGAGTACGACCGGCGCGTCACGGTGCCGGCGCTGGTCGACACCCTGACCGGCCGCGTGGTCAGCAACGACTACCCGCAGCTGACGCTGGACCTGTCGACCCAGTGGGTGGCCCACCACCGCGACGGCGCTCCCGACCTGTACCCCGAGGCCGAGCGCGAGGAGATGGACGCGCTCATGGACGACGTCTACCGCGACGTCAACAACGGCGTGTACTGCTGCGGCTTCGCCACCACGCAGGACGCGTACGACGAGGCCTACGACCGGTTGTGGGCGCGGCTCGACGTCCTGGAGGAGCGGTTGGCCGACCGCCGCTTCCTCATGGGCGACGAGATCCGCGAGGCCGACGTCCGGCTGTTCACGACGCTCGTGCGGTTCGACGCGGTCTACCACGGACACTTCAAGTGCAACCGGAGCAAGCTGACCGAGCTGCCGCACCTGTGGCGCTACGCCCGCGACCTGTTCGCGCACAGCGGTTTCGGGGACACCGTCGACTTCGACCACATCAAGCGCCACTACTACGTCACGCACGACACGATCAACCCGACCGGCATCGTCCCGAAGGGCCCCGACCCCGCGGCCTGGACCCGCCCCTCGCCCCTCTCCTGACGTGATCATGCGATCCAACCCGGGGAGGTGGGCTGGATCGCATGATCACGAGGGAGATCAGCGCTCCCGGTCGGGCTCCGTGCCGTCGTCCAGGACGACGGTCTCGTCCGTCCCGTGCGACGCGCGCGGCGCGGCCGGCACGGTGGCCGGCTCCTCGACCGGCTGGGCGTGCGCGTGGCGGTAGGCGGCCTCGGCCTCCTGCTGGCGGCGCCGCGACCGGGCGGTGCCCGACAGCGTGGCGGCCAGGCCGATCACGCCGGCCGCGACCAGCACGGCCGGGCCGACCACCGAGGCGTCGGGGAGGCTGAGCAGGTCGCCCTGCACGAGCGCCCACAGGCCGGCCAGGCCGACGAAGACGAGTCCGAAGACGAGTGACGTCACGTCCGTGTCATGCCGTCGCACGACGCACCTCCAGGTGTCCGAAGCCGGCGTACAGGGTCAGGTCGAGCGAGCCGCCGCCGGGGCCGTCGGCCCCGAGGTCCGTGCGCTGCACGTGGTCGTTCACGCCTCCGGTCTCCTGGCCGAAGAGCGAAAGCCCTCCGACCCCGGTGCGGGCGTCGAGCGTGACGTCGACGTCCGGCGGGACGACGACGACGATCTCGCCGAACCCGATCCGCGAGCGCATCGAGACCGACTGACCGGCGACGTCCAGGCCCGAGAGGTCGTAGGTGACCTGCCCGGCCCCGTAGCGGTCGGCGGTGGGCAGCTGGTCGACCTGCGTCACGGCGACGGTGTCGTCGACCGTGCGGTTCGGCACGTCGCGCACCGCGTTGCCGGCGACCGAGGTCACGGTCGTGACGAGCGCGAGCACCAGGCCCCAGAAGACCAGCCCGCGCGCTCGGCCGTACCAGGCGCCGACGAGGAGCCCGCCGCCGAGGACGGCCAGCACCAGCGCCGGGTAGGCGCCGGACCACAGGTGGGCCCCCGCGGCGTCGATCGCGGCCAGCACGCCCACGCCGATCAGCGCGACGCTGACGGTCAGGCCGAACAGGTGCGAGCGCGGCTTGGGCGGTCGCGGCGGGGCGGGCGGCTGCGGCGGCACGGGGGCGGTCCAGGTCGGACCGGCCGGCGGCGCCGGGGGCACCGGCGGCACCGTGCTGGTGGGCGTGTCCTGCACCGTGGCCGTCATGGGCGCGGTGCCCGCAGCAGCAGCCGGCGGGACCGGCGGGACCGGCGCGCCGGACGGCGGCACCGGGGTGCCGGCGGTCTGCACCCGGCCCGACCGCAGCAGCCAGACGAGCAGGCCGACGACGGCGAGGGAGAGCAGGATCGGGCCGTCCCAGCGGCCGAAGGCGCCGACGACGCCGAGCGTCACGGCCACCGCCAGCACGACCGCGAGCCAGATCGTCTGGGTCGAGGGGTGGTGCCGGCCGCGGTCGAGGGCCTGGGCGCCGACCGAGGCGGTGCCGTCGTCCTGGGGCAGCAGCAGCCACGCGAGGGCGTAGAGCACGATGCCGGTGCCGCCGAACAGCACCATCACCGCCACGACCACCCGCAGCAGGAGCGGGTCGACGCCGAGGCTGCGCCCCAGGCCGCCGCACACACCGGCCAGGACCTTGTCGTCGCTGCTGCGGCGCAGGCCGCGGAGCTGGTCGAGGACCTGCTCTCCGGTGGCACCGGGCGACGAGCCGGTGCGCGAGGTGTCGTTGTCCATGCGTCAATGGTCGGCGCCGCCGTCCGCGCGAACCATCGGTGACGACCCTGAGCCGACCCTGGGCGCCACCCCGGGCCCGGCTGGGGCGGGATCCGGGCCATCACCTGTGGCCCCGCGTGCGACGCACGCGAGAGGATCGTCCGGTGAGAGCCACCCCTGCCGACCCGACCACGCCCAAGCTGGTGCGCGCCGCCGACCGGCGGCTGCTCAGCGGCGTGGCCAGCGGCGTGGCTCAGCACCTCGGGCTGGACGTGCTGCACGTGCGCGTGGCGTTCGTCGTCCTGACGGCGATCGGCGGCTTCGGCCTCGTGCTGTACGGCGCCCTGTGGGTGTTCGTGCCGTCGCAGGGCCCGGACGACGACCCCGCCGGCCTCGCGTCGGCCAGCCGCGGTGGGCGCCGGCCGCGGATGAGCGTGCGCCGCGACGACCTCGGACAGCTCGTGGCGCTCGGAGCGCTCGGCCTCGGCCTGGTGCTGCTGCTCACGCGGGCGGGCTGGGGCGTCCCGCTGACCGTCACGGTGCCGGTGCTCATCGCCGGCGCCGGCCTGGCGCTGCTGTGGTCGCAGGCCGACGCGAGCGAGCGGGCGTGGTCGCTGACCGGTGGCGTCGACGGCGAGCGGCGGTGGGTGACCGTCGTGCGCGTGATCGGCGGGCTGGTGCTCGTCGTCGTCGCGGTGCTGACCTTCGTCGTGGGCTCGGGACGGCCGTCGCAGATCGGCCAGACGGCGCTGCTGCTCGTGGTCGTGGCGCTCGGGCTCGGGCTGGTGGCCGGGCCGTTCGTGTGGCGCCTGGTGCGCCAGCTCGACGACGAGCGGCGCGAGCGGGTGCTGCAGCAGCAGCAGGCCGACATGGCGGCGCACCTGCACGACTCGGTGCTGCAGACCCTCGCCCTGATCCAGCGCAAGGCCGACGACCCGCGCGCCGTCCTGACCCTGGCCCGCGCCCAGGAGCGCGACCTGCGCGGCTGGCTCTTCGACAGCCCGGGCGACACCGAGGGCACGCTGCGGTCGGCGCTCGAGGCCGCGGCCGCCGAGGTCGAGACCACGCACGGCGTGCCGGTGGAGGTCGTGGTGGTGGGCGACCGGGCGCTGGACGACGGGCTGCAGGCCCTGGTGCGCGCGGCCCGCGAGTCGATGGTCAACGCGGCGCGGCACAGCGGCGCGCCCGCCGTCGACGTCTACGCCGAGTGCGGCGACGACGCGGTCGAGGTGTTCGTGCGCGACCGGGGCAAGGGCTTCGACCCCGAGCAGGTGCCCGACGACCGGATGGGCCTGCGCGGCTCGGTCGTCGGCCGCATGGAGCGGCACGGCGGCACGGCTCGCATCCGCTCGGCGCCGGGCGAGGGCACCGAGGTGGCGCTCAGCATGGGCGCCGACGGCCAGGAGACGACCGACAAGGAGGAGCAGTGAGCGAGCAGAGCAGCCGACCGGTGCGCGTCGTGGTGGTCGACGACCACGCGATGTTCCGCAGCGGGGTGCGGGCCGAGCTGGGCGACGCCGTCGACGTGGTGGCCGAGGCCGAGGACGTCGACACCGCGGTGGCCGCGGTGCTGCGCGAGCAGCCGGACGTCGTCCTGCTCGACGTGCACCTACCCGGCGGCGGTGGGGTCGAGGTGCTCGGACAGGCTGCAGCACAAGGCTCTTCGGCCCGCTTCCTCGCGCTGTCGGTCAGCGACGCGGCCCAGGACGTCATCGGCGTGATCCGGGCCGGCGCGCGCGGGTACGTCACCAAGACCATCACCGGCCCCGAGCTGGTGCAGGCGATCGAGCGGGTGGCCGAGGGCGACGCGGTGTTCAGCCCGCGGCTCGCGGGCTTCGTGCTCGACGCCTTCGCCGGCGGCGAGGCGCCGTCCGTCGACCCCGACCTCGACCGGCTCTCGGCCCGCGAGCGCGAGGTCATGCGGCTCATCGCGCGCGGCTACGCGTACAAGGAGGTCGCGAAGGAGCTCTTCATCTCGGTGAAGACCGTCGAGACCCACGTGTCCGCCGTGCTGCGCAAGCTGCAGCTGTCGAGCCGGCACGAGCTCACCAAGTGGGCCGCCGACCGCCGCCTGCTCTGAGCCGGAGGTTCGCGCGACGTTCACCCGCGGTTGACGTCGCGCTCGTCCGACCGCACCCCTTCGCACGCTGGACTTCCTCCTGGCACCGGCCGACCGCGCCGGCCACCAGGAGGAGCCGTGAGCCTGTCCGACGTCCGCGTCGACCGCCGCACCACGCTGCGGCGCTCGACGCTGGTGATCGGCCACCGCGGCGCGTCGGGCTACCGCCCGGAGCACACGTTGGCGAGCTACGAGCTGGCCGCCCGGCTGGGCGCCGACTTCGTCGAGCCCGACCTGGTCTCAACCCGCGAGGGCGTGCTGGTCTGCCGGCACGAGAACGAGATCGGCGGGACGACGGACGTCGCCGACCACCCGCAGTTCGCCGGTCGCCGCACCACCAAGGTCGTCGACGGCAGCTCGATCACCGGCTGGTTCACCGAGGACTTCACCCTGGCCGAGCTGAAGACGCTGCGCGCCGAGGAGCGCCTGCCGCAGGTGCGCCAAGAGAACACGCTCTACGACGGCCTGTTCGAGATCCCCACGTTCGACGAGGTGCTCGCGCTGCGGGTCCGGCTCGAGCGCGAGCTGCACCGCCCCATCGGCGTCTACCCCGAGACGAAGCACCCGACGTACTTCCGCTCGATCGGGCTGCCGCTCGAGGCGCGCGTGGTGAAAGCGTTGCAGCGCAGCGGTCTCAACCACGCCTCGGCCCCGGTGTTCGTGCAGTCGTTCGAGCTGACGAACCTCGCCGACCTGCGCTCGCGCCTCGGTCTGCGCACCGCCACGGTCTTCCTCACCTCCGCCAGCGGCGCGCCGTACGACCTGCGCTCGTCGGGCGACCCGCGGACGTACGCCGACCTGACCTCGGCCACCGGTCTGGAGTCGTTGCGCCGCTATGGCATCGACGGGGTCGGGCCGGACAAGAACCAGGTGATCCCGCGCCGGGCCGACGGGTCGCTCGGCACGCCGACGTCCCTCGTGCGCGACGCGCACTGCGCCGGCCTCGTCGTGCACCCCTACACGTTCCGCGCCGAGAACCAGTTCCTGCCGGCCGAGCTGCGCGTGGGCGTCGACCCGAACGCGTTCGGCCGCGCCATCGACGAGCAGATCACGTTCCTGCGCACCGGGATCGACGGCCTGTTCACCGACCAGTCCGACATCGGGGTGCTCTCGCGCCAGCTGCTCGCGGCCGGCGGCCGGTCGGGGGAGCGCGCCGCCTAGGATCGACCGCATGGACGTCGTCTACCGCCTGGTCGTGCTGCTCCACCTGCTCGGGATGGCCGCGCTCGTCGGCAGCTACCTCACGGTGCTGCACCGGCCCCGCGTCCTCGGCATCATGCGCGACGCCGCCGGCGTGCAGCTCGTCACCGGCCTCGCGCTGGTCGGGCTGGTCGAGTCCGGCGCCGTCGACCACGACCCGCTCGACCACGCCAAGATCGCGGTCAAGCTCGTGGTGGCGGCCGTCGTCCTGGCGGTGGCGGTCGTCGGCGCCCGGCGCGACCGCGGCGACCACGCCCCCGACACCGGGCGCAGCACCGACGGCCTGGCCCACGTGGTGGGCGGCCTGGCGCTGGTGAACGTGGCGGTCGCCGTCCTCTGGACGTAGCCGCCGCGAGCGCCGTGAACCGGTCGCCGGTCGTCCGGAACCGTGGCTAGGGTGCCGGGCATGTCGATCACCTGGTCGCAGGCGCTGTCCTGGCGGATGCAGCGGCAGCTGCTCGAGCCCACCGGCTCCTCGCCGGTCGAGGACGTCGTCCAGCGGCTCGGCGCGGTGCTGGCGATGGACGCCCGCGCGGCCGAGCTCGCGGTGCGCACCCGCATGCAGCGGTCGCAGCCCGACGAGCTCGACCGGGCCCGCGCCGACGGCCGCGTGGTGGTGGTGTTCGCCTTCCGTGGCGCCACCCACCACATGGACCCGCGCGACGCCGGCGCCTACCTGACGCTGCGCGCGTCTGGCCGCCAGTGGGAGCTGCCCAGCTGGCAGGAGTACTACCGGCTGACCCCGGACGACTGGCCGGCGTTCCGGGCCGCCGTCCGGGACGCGTTGGACGACGGCCCGCTCACGGTGCAGGAGCTGGGTGCGGCACTGGCCCGGCGCCCGCGGTACCGGCACCTGCGCCCGTTCTTCGACGAGGGCGCGAGCACGTTGGCCAAGCCGCTCACCTGGCAGGGCGACATGAGCCTCGGGCCGCGCCGCGACGACGGCCGCCGCACCTTCCAGCGGCTCGACACCAACCCGTTCTGGCGCGGTGACTGGGAGCTCGACGAGGCGGGCCGGTACGCCGTCGAGGCCTACCTGCGGGCGTACGGGCCGGCGACACCCGACCACCTGCAGCACTGGCTGGGCTCCAACCTCAGCGCTGGGCGCAGGCGGGTCGACCGGTGGTTCGCCGAGCTGCGCGCCGACCGCCTCGCCGAGGTCGACGTCGAGGGCACCACCGCCTACGTATTGGGCGACGACCTGGCCGACCTCGAGGCGACGCGTGCCAGCGACGCGGTGCGGCTGCTGCCCGGCCACGACCAGTGGGTCATGGCGCCGGGCACCAAGGACGAGGCCGTCGTCCCGCCGTCCCACCGCGATCCGGTCACCCGCAAGGCGGACCTGGTCGTCGCGGGAGGCGTCGTCAGCGGCACCTGGACGGCGAAGCGCGGAGACCTCGCGGTCACGTGGTTCGGCGACCGCGGCCGGGTACCGCGGCAGCAGCTGCAGGAGCAGGCCGACCGGCTGGGCGAGCTGCTCGGCCGCGAGCTCGCCCTCACCGTCGAGAAGGCCTGACCGTTGCGTCCGAAGATCTGGCCGCCATAGCGACCAATTCTTCGGACGCAACGACGTGGACGGCGGGAGCTAGGCGGTCGAGACCACGCGGAACGCCTCGGCCAAGCGGTCGTCGCCGAGCCCGTTGTTCACGGCGGTCAGCGAGCCCCACTGGCGCAGCCGCTGCTCGAGCTCGTCGCCCATGTGGCCGGTCTGCGACACGTGGGCGCGCAGCGCCGCGAGCTTGCGGTCGAAGACCTCGGTGATGTCGACCGAGTGGTTCGTCTCGGGGCTCGCCAT
Organism: Angustibacter peucedani; assembly: GCF_054779595.1. Taxonomy (NCBI): domain Bacteria; kingdom Bacillati; phylum Actinomycetota; class Actinomycetes; order Kineosporiales; family Kineosporiaceae; genus Angustibacter; species Angustibacter peucedani. Next base: position 3,141 of record NZ_BAAGXY010000067.1, on the reverse strand, counting down.
GATCCACACCTCGGGCACGGTCCACGGCTCGAGGCCCTCGTCCGCCACCAGCTCGGGCCAGGCGAAGGGGTTGCGCGCCGCCGGGTAGATCGCCCGGATCGCGGCCTCGCCGGCGGCCAGGTGGTCGGGGTGGCTGGCGCCGATCCGGTCGAGGTTGCGCTCGGCGCTCGGGATGAGCATCCGCTGCGGCCGCACCTGGCGGATGACGCGCACGATCTCGCGCTGCAGCTCGAAGGTCGGCTCGAGCCAGCCGTCGCGGAACCCGGTGAGGAAGCGGACGTCGCGCACGCCCACCGCCTCGGCCGCGGCCCGCTGCTCGGCCTCGCGGATGGCCGGCATCTGCTCGCGGGGCGTGTCGTCGAACCCGCCCTGGTCGCCGTAGGTGCACAGCAGGTAGGTGACCTCGATCCCCGCGGCGGTGAACGTCGCGGTGGTGCCCGCGGCACCGAAGTCGAGGTCGTCGGGGTGGGCGGCGACGGCGAGCACGCGCTCCACGTCGTGGTCGGGCAGCGGCATGGGACCAACCCTACGGGGGACGTCGGTGCCGCGACGTAGGCTGTTCGGCGATGAGCACCCTCTTCGACGACCTGCCCCTCGACGGGCTCGCCTCGGGCGCGCCCGCACGGCCCCGCCCGGCCCCGGAGTCGTCGTCCGCGGCGGTCGAGCGGGCGGCCGAGCACCACGTCGAGCGCTCGCCCGAGTCGCTGCTCGAGGGGCTCAACCCGCCGCAGCGCGACGCCGTGCTGCACGAGGGCTCACCCCTGCTCATCGTGGCCGGCGCCGGCTCGGGCAAGACGCGGGTGCTGACCCACCGCATCGCCTACCTGCTCGCCGCCCGCGGCGCGCGCCCCGGCCAGATCCTCGCCATCACCTTCACCAACAAGGCCGCGGGCGAGATGAAGGAGCGCGTCGCCGAGCTGGTCGGCCCGCGCGCCGCGAGCATGTGGGTCTCGACCTTCCACAGCGCGTGCGTGCGCATCCTGCGCCGCGAGGCCACCCACGTCGGGCTGCGGTCGAGCTTCTCGATCTACGACGCCGCCGACTCCCAGCGCCTCATGGCGCTGGTCTGCCGCGAGCTCGACCTCGACCCCAAGCGCTACCCGCCGCGGTCCTTCAGCGCGCAGGTCAGCAACCTGAAGAACGAGCTCGTCGACGAGGAGACCTTCGCCGAGCGGGCGGGCGGCGAGAGCAGCAACCACACCGAGCGCACGCTGGCCGAGGCGTACCGGATGTACCAGCAGCGGCTGCGCCAGGCCAACGCGCTCGACTTCGACGACCTGATCATGACCACGGTCAACGTGCTGCAGGCGTTCCCGGACGTCGCCGAGCACTACCGCCGCCGGTTCCGGCACGTGCTCGTCGACGAGTACCAGGACACCAACCACGCGCAGTACGTGCTGGTGCGTGAGCTGGTCGGCGGCTCGCGGTCCGAGGAGGTCGCGCGCAAGGAGGTGCTGGCCGCCGACGGGACCGTGGTGCGCGAGGGCACGCAGGTCGACGTCCCGCCGGCCGAGCTCACGGTCGTCGGCGACGCCGACCAGTCGATCTACGCCTTCCGCGGCGCCAGCATGCGCAACATCGTCGAGTTCGAGACCGACTACCCCGACGCGCGCACGATCTTGCTCGAGCAGAACTACCGCTCGACCCAGACGATCCTCACCGCCGCCAACGCCGTGATCTCGCGCAACCCCGACCGCCGCGACAAGCGGCTGTGGACGGCGCACGAGGGCGGCCCGAAGATCGTCGGCTACGTCGCCGACAACGAGCACGACGAGGCCGCCTTCGTCGCCGAGGAGATCGACCGCCTGCACGACACCGAGCACGTGCGCGCCGGCGACGTCGCGGTGTTCTACCGCACCAACGCGCAGTCGCGAGCGGTCGAGGAAGTCCTGGTGCGGGTCGGCCTGCCGTACAAGATCGTCGGCGGTACGCGGTTCTACGAGCGCCGCGAGGTCAAGGACGCCCTGGCCTACCTCCGGGTGCTCGCCAACGGCACCGACACCGTCAACCTGCGGCGCATCCTCAACGTGCCCAAGCGCGGCATCGGCGACCGTGCCGAGGCCTCGCTGGCGCTGCTGGCCGACCGCGAGCGCATCTCGTTCGCCGAGGCGCTCGCCCGCGCCGACGAGGCCCCCGGCATCGCGACCCGCTCGCTCGCCTGCGTCAAGGGCTTCACCGACCTGCTCACCTCGCTGCGCGACCTGGTCGACGGCGGCGCCGGTGCGGCCACGGTGCTGGAGGCGGTGCTCGAGCAGACCGGCTACGTCGCCGAGCTGCAGGCCAGCCACGACCCGCAGGACGAGACCCGCGTCGAGAACCTCGCCGAGCTGGTGCAGGTCGCCCGCGAGTTCGAGCAGACCGTGCCCGACGGCACGCTGACGGACTTCCTCGAGCGGGTCTCGCTGGTGGCCGACACCGACGACATCCCGGACGACGACGTCGAGGACCAGGGCGTCGTCACCCTGATGACCCTGCACACCGCCAAGGGCCTGGAGTTCCCGGTGGTGTTCCTGACCGGCCTCGAGGACGGCGTTTTCCCGCACCTGCGCGCGCTCGGCAACCCGACCGAGCTCGAGGAGGAGCGGCGCCTGGCCTACGTCGGCATCACCCGGGCTCGCGAGCGCCTGTACCTCTCGCGCGCGGGCGTGCGCAGCGCGTGGGGCGCGCCGTCGTACAACCCGCCGTCCCGGTTCCTCGACGAGCTCCCGACCGAGCTGGTCGACTGGCGCCGGCTCGACACCACGGCGATGCGGACGTCGTCGCAGCCCGCGGTCGCCCGGCTGTCGCAGGTGCCGGGCGTGAGGTCGCCGGGCAACCGCGAGATCGTGCACCTCGAGCCGGGCGACCGCGTCACCCACGACACGTTCGGCCTCGGCACGGTCGTCGCGGTCGAGGGCACGGGCGACAAGACGGTGGCCAAGGTCGACTTCGGCGCCGACGGCGAGAAGCGCCTGCTGCTGCGCTACGCCCCCGTCACCAAGATCTGACGGTTTCGGCCCGAGGAGCCTGGACTGGCCGCGGAATCACCCTCCGCGTGATCATGCAATCTCGCCCGGCCCGTCCTTCGGCGGCGTCCTCATCTGCCGAGGACAGCGTGCTGTCTCGGGCGGGGGTCGAGACCAGAGAAGTGGGGTAGGACGT
>NZ_BAAGXY010000066.1:0-11589 GCF_054779595.1 Angustibacter peucedani | reverse complement strand
GGCCGCGCCCGTGCCGAGCCCGACGACGACGTCCGGCTGGCGGCCGTGGCACGCCGGCGGACGACGGCGCCGGGCCCTGCGGCTGCTGCGGCGCCGGGCCCGGCAGTCCTAGGCCGTCGCGAAGAACGGCGGCAGGTAGTCGGCCGGCGGGTCCTCGCCCACGCGGCCGTCGACGGTCTCGCGCAGCACGTCGGCCTGCCCGGTGTGGCGGCCGTACTCCTCGAGCATGTCGGCGACCATTCGACCCAGGCTGACCGTCACCCCGGCGCGCTCGCCCATGGCGATGGGCTGCTCGAGGTCGCCGCGCTCGAGCCACGACGCCAGCACCTGCCGCGAGTGGGCGACCGCCGCGTCGTAGGCCGCGTACAGCGCCGCCGGTTCGTCGTGCGCCGCGGACGTGAAGTCCCAGTCGGGGTCGGCGTCCCAGTCGTGCGAGCGCCACGGCTCGGACGGCGCCTCGCCGTCGACGTCCCAGCGGAAGTGCACGTCCTCGACGCGCGTCAGGTGCTTGAGCAGCCCGCCGATCGAGAGCGACGAGGCGCCGACCGTCAGGTCGAGGCCGGCCCGGTCGAGGCCGTCGGCCTTCCACCGGAACGTGGTGCGCTGGCGGTCGAGCGCGGCGACCAGGCTCACGGCGGCCGGCGCGGAGAAGGGCGGTTCCCAGGGGGGTCGGTTCGTCATGCGGCCGAGGCTAGAGGTGGTTCCGGACGATCGGCGTCCGCTAGCGCGCGGACCGCGCCGGCGGCACCGCGACCTGCCCGCTGGCGACCCGCACCACGCGCCCGCCGACGTGGCAGCGCACCGCCGCGCCGGCCTCCGCCTCGACCCGCCCGTGCAGCACCGAGGGCCGCCCGATCTCGGCGCCCTGCTCGACCCGGTACCGGCTCTCGCCCTCGCCGGGCAGCACCCCCGTGGCGACCAGCGCGACGCCCAGCCCGAGCGCGGCCGAGCCGGTGGCGGGGTCCTCGGCCGCGGCGCCGATGTCGTCGGTGAAGACCCGCACGTGGGCGGTGCCGTCGTCCCAGCCGACCACGACCACGCCCCCGAGCTCGCGCCCGCCGCGCGCCCGGCGCAGGGCCGGCAGGTCGACGTCCGCGCGCGCGACGACGTCCGGGCTCACCTGCAGGTAGCAGAACGGCAGGCCGGTGCCGGCGACCAGCGCCGGCCGCCCCACCGGGTCGACCAGGTCGGACGACGTCAGCCCCACTGCGGTCAGCGCGGCCTCGCCGTCCAGCGGCGACCCGACAGCGGGCGTCGCCCCGGTGAGCCAGACCAGGTCGTCGTCCCCCTCGCCCAGCGCCAGCCGCACCGACGCGGCGGAGCAGTCCTGGTGCAGCGAGCGCCCGACCAGCCCGCGCTGCCGCAGCGACCAGGCGGCGCCGAGCGAGGGGTGGCCCGCGAACGGCAGCTCGACCACCGGCGTGAAGATCCGCAGCGCGTAGCGGTCGGGCGAGCTCCCCGCCACCGGGAACGCGGTCTCCGACAGGTTGAACTCGCGCGCCAGCGCCTGCAGCTGCCCGTCGTCCAGCTCGCCGGCGCCGTGCACCACGGCCAGCGGGTTGCCCGCGAACGGCCGCTCGGCGAAGACGTCCACCACGTCGTAGGAGAGCTGGTCCGGTGCCTGCACGGATCGCAGCGTAGGCGGCGCTAGCCTGGCGACCGTGAGCGGCGCACCTTCGCGGGTCTTCATCGCGCGCCTGTCCGGTCTCGCCGTGTTCGACCCTCGCGGCGACCAGGTCGGTCGGGTGCGAGACGTCGTCGTCGTCTTCCGCACCGGACGCCTGGCCCCGCGCGTGGTCGGCCTGGTCGTCGAGGTGCCCGGACGGCGACGGGTGTTCCTGCCGATGACCCGCGTCACCAGCGTCGACGGCGGCCAGGTGATCATGACCGGCGTCGTCAACATGCGGCGCTTCGAGCAGCGCCAGGCCGAGTCGCTCGTGCTCGCCGAGGTGCTCGACCGCACGGTGACGATGCGCGACGGCTCGGGCAAGGTCGTCGTCGAGGACGTCGCGATGACGCAGCAGCGCACCCGCGACTGGGTCGTCAGCAAGGTCTTCGTCCGCCGCGACACCGAGCTGCGCGGCCTCGGCCGGCGCCTGCGCCGCCGCGGCGAGAGCTTCCTGGTCGACACCGACGACGTCACCGGCCTGTCGCTGGAGTCCACCGGCCAGGGCGCCGCGAACCTGCTCGCGACCTTCGAGTCGCTCAAGGCGGCCGACCTCGCCGACGTCATCCACGACCTGTCGCCCAAGCGCCGGGTCGAGGTCGCGGCCGCGCTGGACGACGAGAAGCTGGCCGACGTCCTCGAGGAGCTGCCCGAGGACGACCAGGTCGAGATCATCAGCCAGCTCGAGAACGAGCGCGCGGCCGACGTCCTGGAGGCCATGGAGCCGGACGACGCCGCCGACCTGCTCAGCGAGCTGCCCGCCGAGACGGCCGAGAACTTGCTGCAGCTCATGGAGCCCGAGGAGGCCGCGCCGCTGCGCCGCCTGCTCACCTACGACGAGGACACCGCCGGCGGCCTGATGACGTCCGACCCGGTCATCCTCGGGCCGGACGCCACCATCGCCGAGGCGCTCGCCGTCGTCCGGCGGGCCGAGATCAGCCCGGCGCTCGCGGCCAGCGTGTTCGTCTGCCGGCCGCCGCTCGAGACGCCCACCGGGCGCTTCCTGGGGCTGGTGCACATCCAGCGGATGCTCCGCGAGCCGCCGCACGCCGCGGTCGGCGGCATCATCGACAAGGACATCGAGGCGCTCTCGCCCGAGGCCACGCTCGGCCAGCTCACGCGGTTCCTCGCGACGTACAACCTGGTCAGCGCACCCATCGCGGACGCCGACGGGCACCTGCTCGGCGCCGTGACGGTCGACGACGTCCTGGACCACATGCTGCCCGAGGACTGGCGCGACGACGACGACCACGGCGGCCTGGCCTCGGGCGGTGGCCATGGCGCGTGAGCCCCGCCGCACCCGCGCCGCCTCGCGCCTGGACCAGCCGCGCGAGCAGCGCCGGGCGCTGATCACCCGACCGCAGGTCGACCCCGAGACGTTCGCCCGCTTCGCCGAGCGGTTCGCGCGGTTCATGGGCACCGCGCGCTTCCTCGTCTACATGACGGTGTTCGTCGCGCTGTGGCTGCTCTGGAACACCTTCGGCCCCGACGCCCTGCAGTTCGACCCGCGCAAGCTCAACTACACGTTGCTGACGCTGATCCTGTCGCTGCAGGCCTCGTACGCCGCGCCTCTGATCCTGCTCGCGCAGAACCGCCAGGACGACCGTGACCGGGTGCTCAACGAGCAGGACCGCGCCCGCGACGAGCGCGGCCTGGCCGACACCGAGTACCTCACCCGCGAGGTCGCGTCGCTGCGGATCGCGCTGCGCGAGGTCGCCACCCGCGACTTCGTCCGCTCCGAGCTGCGGGCCCTGCTCGAGGAGCTCGACGAGCGCGACCGGCACGGCGGCGACGAGCCGGCCGCGGACGACCCCGCCGAGCACGCCCGGTGAACTGCTCCACCTGAGGACTTCACCCGAACGGCCCACGTGCCGATGAGGACGTCATGTCGTCGTCCACCCAGCCGTCCGTGACCGTGCCGCCGCCCGGCCAGGCGCAGCCGCCCGTCGCCCTCGTCGCGCGCCCGCTCGACGCCGAGGCGAAGAACCGGCGTCGCCGGCTCGGCGAGGTGCTGATCGACGAGCAGCTCATCACGGCCGCCCAGCTCGAGCACGCGCTGGCCACGCAGCGCAGCACCGACGGCCCGCGCCGCCGGCTCGGCCAGGTCGTCGCCGACCTCGGCTACGCCACCGAGCGCGAGGTCGCCGAGGCCCTCGCCACGCACCTGGGCCTGGAGTCCGCCGACCTGTCGCGCGTCGTCCCGGCCCCGGACGTCGTCCGGCTGCTGCCGCGCGCCGTGGCCGACCGCACCGGTGTCCTGCTGCTCGACCGCCACCCCGAGGGCGGGCTGATCGTCGCGACGTCCGACCCCACCAACGTGCTCGCGCTCGACGACGTCCGGATGTACACGCGCGCCGCCGAGCTGTACGTGGTCGTCGCCCCGGCCACCCAGATCAAGGACCACCTGGCCCGCGCCTGGTCGCTGGCCGCCGACGACACCGGCGTCACGATGATCGCCGAGGACGTCGAGGACTCCGCGCCCTCGACCGACGACTTCTCCGGCGCCGGCACCGACGACGCCCCCATCGTCAAGCTGGTCAACCAGGTGCTGGCCGACGCCGCCCGCCTGCGCGCCTCCGACATCCATATCGAGATGCAGCGCGACGGCCTGCGCATCCGCTACCGCGTCGACGGCCTGCTGCGCGACGTCATGAACGCCCCCAAGCGCATCGGCCCCTCGGTCGTCAGCCGCGTCAAGATCATGTCGGGCCTCGACATCGCCGAGCGCCGCGTGCCGCAGGACGGCCGCAGCCGGATCATCGTGGACGGCACGGCGATCGACACCCGCGTCAGCACCCTGCCGTCGCTGCACGGCGAGAAGATTGTCGTCCGCCTGCTGACCCGCGCCGACAACGTGCCCTCGCTCGCCTCGCTCGGCTTCGAGCCGGCCCAGCTCGAGACCTTCATGTCGGCGCTGTCGGTGCCGCAGGGGCTGGTGCTCATCACCGGCCCGACCGGCTCCGGCAAGACGAACACGCTGTACGCCGCGATCCACGAGACGATGACGCCGGACAAGAACATCGTCACCCTCGAGGACCCGATCGAGGTGCAGCTGCCCGGCATCACGCAGGTGCAGGTCAACCTGAAGTCGGGCATGACGTTCGACGCCGGCCTGCGTTCGATCCTGCGCCAGGACCCCGACATCGTCCTCGTCGGCGAGGTGCGCGACGCGCTGACCGCCGAGCTGGCCCTCAAGGCCTCGCTCACCGGTCACCTCGTGCTCACCACCCTGCACACCAACTCGGCCGTCGCCGCCCTGACCCGCCTGGTCGACATGGGCGTCGAGCCGTTCCTCGTGGCGTCGTCCCTGACCGCCGCGGTCGCCCAGCGCCTGGTGCGCAAGCCGTGCGACTCGTGCGCCGAGGGCTACATCCCCGACGAGGGCACCCTCGCGCTGCTCGGCCTGACCATCGAGGACATCCTCGACGCCACGCCGCTCAAGGGCGTCGGTTGCCCCGATTGCGGCGGCACCGGCTACCGCGGCCGCACCGCCGTCTACGAGGTGCTCGAGGTCGACAACGCCATGCGCACCGTGCTGATGACGTCGGCCACCGAGTCGGCCGTCGGCGCGCAGGCCCGCGCGGTCGGCATGATGACGCTGCGCGGCGCGGCGCTGGAGAAGGCCAAGCGCGGCGAGACCACCTTCGAGGAGGCCGTGCGCGTCACGCACGCCGACCACGGCGGGGGCAAGCACTGCCCGTCCTGCGAGCGAGGCGTCGAGAGCGGCATGCTCGCGTGCCCGTGGTGCGGCGTCTCGCTCGACTCGAGCTGCACCTCGTGCGGTCGCCAGCTGGACGTCGAGTGGAAGCTCTGCCCCTGGTGCCGCACCGCCAAGCACGCCGAGCCCGAGCCGGTCGCCGCGCCGGCACCGCGCTCGCGCAAGCGGGCCGCGTCCTGACCGTGCGCCGCTCCCGACCGCTCCTGCTCACCGGCGTCGCCTTGGCGTCGGCCCTCGCCGGCCTGGCCGCGGTGCCGGCGTCCGCCGCTCCTGGCGGCTCGACGTCCGGCTCGACGTCCGGCTCGACCGGTCCGGCGTCCCGGCTGCACGTGCAGCCCCCGCGCTGGGACCGCCGCGGGCCCAGCCTGACCGCCGCTCCCGGCGACCTGCTCGCGCACGCGCGCGCGGGCGGGTCGGTGCGCGTCGTCACCCTGACCTCGGACGACGGCCGGCCCCGCGTCGCTGTGAGCACCGCGACCAGCCGCGCCGCGGCCGAGGCGCTGCTGCGCGCCGCCCAGCGCCGTCCGGACGCCGTGGGCGTGGCCGTCGACACCCGCGTGCACGCGCTCGACGTCTCCGACGACACGTACCGCAGCACCCAGTGGGCGCTCGACCGGCTGCACGCCGAGGACGTCTGGACCAGCTCGCGCGGCGCAGGCGTCGTCGTCGGCGTGGTCGACACCGGCGTGTCCGCCGCGCACCCCGACCTCGCCGGCGACGTGCTGACCGGCCCGTCGAACGGCACCGACTACGTGCTCGCCGGCGGCGACGGGACGGCCGACGGCAACGGCCACGGCACCCACGTGGGCGGCATCATCGCCGCCGTCGCGGGCAACGGGATCGGCGTGGCCGGGCTCGCGCCCGACGCCAAGGTGCTGCCGGTGCGCGCGCTCGACGCGCACGGCGACGGCTGGAGCTCGGACGTCGCGGCCGGCATCGTGCACGCCGTCGACCACGGCGCCACCGTCGTCAACCTCTCGCTCGGCGGCGACACCCCGGACGACGTCACCGCGGCGGCCGTGCAGTACGCCCGCGACCACGACGTCGTCGTCCTCGCGGCGGCCGGCAACGAGAAGCTCGAGGGCAACCCGGTCGAGTACCCGGCCGCCTACCCGGGCGTCATCGGCGTCGCCGCCACCGACTCGTCCGACCGCGTCGCGGTCTTCTCCAACACCGGCTCGACCGTCGACGTCGCGGCGCCCGGCGTGGGCATCCTGTCGACCGTGCCCGGCGGGTACGGCTCGAAGTCGGGCACGTCGATGGCGACCCCGTACGTCGCGGCCGTCGCCGCGCTGGTGCGCAGCGCCGACCCCACGCTGACCGCACCGCAGGTCGCGCAGGTGCTGCAGGGCACCGCGCACGACCTCGGCCCGGTCGGCCCCGACAACTCCTTCGGCGCGGGCCTCGTCGACCCGGCCGCCGCCGTCTGCGCCGCCCTGCGCTGCGACGGCCCGGACCTGCCGCCGCTGCCGCGCGCCAGCACCGCCACCTCGGTGTCGCGCTCGGCGTCGTCGGTGAGCTACGGGCAGACCCTCACCATCACGGCCCGGCTGGTGGGTTCGCGCTCGGGCTCGGGCCTGTCGCACGCCCCGGTGCGCCTGTGCCGCAAGGTCGCCCCCGCCCGCAGCTACACCTGCTGGGGCGCCACCACCGACAGCTCCGGGCGGGTCGTGTACCGCGCGACCGGGCGGGCCACGACCTCGCTGTACGCGACGTACGCCGGCTCGACCACGGCCCTCGCGTCGCACTCGCCCACCACGACGGTCGGCGTGCACGCGCGGATCAGCACCCGCAGCGGGCGCGGCACGTTCACCGCCACCGTCGTCCCGTACGTGCGCCAGCGGGTGGTGCTCTACCGGCACGCGTCGTCCGGCTGGGTCGCCGTCACCTCGCGCACCGCGAGCTCGCGGGGCACCGCGTCGTTCACCGGGCTGCGCGCCGCCACCTACCAGGTGCGCGTGGCGGCCAGCAGCACCCTGCTCGCCACCACCAGCGGCTCGCGCCGGGTCAGCTGACCTCGGCCTCGGCGGCCGGCGGCGGGTCGCCTGCGGCGAGCTTCGCGCACGCGCTGCCCCACGCCTGCAGCTCGGCCGGCTCGAGTCGGTCGACGACGTAGCGGGCCACGCCGTCCAGGTGGGTCGTGGACGCCGTGCGCAGCCGGTCGTAGCCGGCCGGGGTCAGCACCGCCCAGACGCCGCGGGCGTCGTCGGGGTCGGGCTCGCGGTGCACGTGGCCGTCGCGCACCATGCGGTCGACCAGCCGGGTCAGGCCGCTGCGCGAGATGAGGACGGCGCCCGCGAGCTCGGTCATGCGCAGCCGGCGGCCGGGGGCCTCGACCAGCTGCACCAGGACGTCGTACACCGCGAGCGGGACGCCGTGCTCGGCCTGCAGCTCGGCCTCCAGCCGGCGGGTGACCGCGGCGTGGGCGCGCAGGAACGAGCGCCAGGCCGCGAGCTCGGCCGGTGCGGGACGTCGTCCGCGCCGGCTCGACGACGTCGTCGTGGGCTCGCCCTCGCTCCCCGGTGCCACAGCGGCAACCCTAGGGGCAGCCCCTGCCCGCCGCGAAGGCGGCGCCGGCGAGCGCCTAGCATCGTGGGCATGGCCATGCCCTCCCAGGACCAGGTGCGCGAGGCGCTCTCGCGCGTCCAGGACCCCGAGATCAAGAAGCCGATCACCGAGCTCGGGATGGTGAAGGACGTCGTCGTCGGCGACGACGGCACGGTCGCGGTGGCGGTCTACCTCACGGTGGCCGGCTGCCCGCTCAAGGACACCATCACCCGCGACGTCACCACCGCCGTGAGCGCGCTCGCCGGCGTCACCTCGGTGCAGGTCGAGCTCGACGTGATGTCGGACGAGCAGCGCCGCGGGCTGCGCGAGCAGCTGCGCGGCGGGCAGGCCGAGCGCGAGGTGCCGTTCGCCCAGCCCGGCTCGCTGACCCGCGTCTACGCGATCGCGTCGGGCAAGGGCGGCGTCGGCAAGTCCTCGGTGACGGTCAACCTGGCGGCGGCCATGGCGGCCGACGGGCTGCGGGTCGGCGTGGTCGACGCCGACGTCTACGGCTTCTCGGTGCCGCGCATGCTGGGCGTCGAGCGTCGTCCGACCCAGGTCGACGACATGATCCTGCCGCCCGACGCGCACGGCGTGAAGGTCATCTCGATCGGGATGTTCGTGCCGGGCAACCAGCCGGTCGTCTGGCGCGGGCCGATGCTGCACCGCGCGCTGCAGCAGTTCCTGTCGGACGTCTTCTGGGGCGACCTCGACGTGCTGCTGCTCGACCTGCCGCCGGGCACCGGCGACATCGCGATCTCGGTCGCGCAGCTCGTGCCGGGCGCCGAGATCCTCGTGGTGACGACCCCCCAGCGTGCGGCCGCCGAGGTGGCCGAGCGGGCCGGGGCGATCGCGCTGCAGACCCACCAGCAGGTCGTCGGCGTGGTCGAGAACATGTCGTGGCTCGAGCAGCCCGACGGCTCGCGGCTCGAGCTGTTCGGCAGCGGCGGCGGTCAGGCCGTGGCCGACTCGCTCACGCGGTCCGTGGGCGCGAGCGTGCCGCTGCTGGGCCAGGTGCCGCTCGACGTCTCGCTGCGCGAGGCGGGCGACTCGGGGACACCCGTCGTCCTGTCGCAGCCCGACTCCGCCGCGGCCGTCGCGCTGCGCGGGGTCGCCCGCACGCTGTCGCGCCGGGCGCGCGGCCTGGCCGGGCGCTCGCTCGGCCTCACCCCCGCCGGCCGCTGACCGCTCCTGCTCGCTCCCTCGGAGCCACCCGGGGTGGGTCAGGTGGCGTCGGTGTCGTACGCCTGCGGGTCGCCGCCGCCCTCGGTGACGCTCGCCGCGGTGCCACCGGCCGCACCAGCAGCAGGACCTCCGTCGTCGGCTGACCCGGCGGCCGTGCTCGCCGAGGTCGCCGCCGCGCCGTTGCGCATGTTCTTCGGCACGTTCGGCGCGCTGTCGCTGATCCCGAACGGGTCGTCGTCGCCGTCGAACAGCGCGTCGCGCACGATGCGCCGCGGGTCGTAGCGGCGCGGGTCGAGCGCCTGCCAGTCGACGTCGTCGAACTCCTCGCCCATCTCCTCGCGCACCTGCTCGCGCGCCTTCACCGCGAACGACCGGGCCTCGCGCACGAACTTGCCCAGCTGCTGGGCGTAGTGGGGCAGCCGCTCGGGGCCGAGGACGACGAGCGCCACCACGATGAGGACGAGGAACTCCCCGCCGTTGATCGAGAACACGGCCCCATCATCCCCCGTCCGCCGCCGGGCCGTGACCCGGACCGGCCCAGACCACCCCGGACGACGTCCGGCTCAGTCGCTGGACGCCTGCAGGGTCATGGTGACGGTGCGCTCGGCATCGCCGGTGCGCACGGTCAGCTGCACGCGGTCGCCGGGCGCCTTCGACCGGATCGCCACCACCAGGGCGTCGGAGTCGCTCATCGGACGCCCCTCGAACTTGGTGATGACGTCGCCCGGCTTGATGCCCGCCTTGTCGGCGGGTCCGCCCGGCGTGACCGGCGGCTGGCCGCCCTGCGTCTCGGACGACACCCGCACGCCCTCGCCGGTGTACGACCGGTCGAGCAGCACGCCGATCACCGGGTGCACGGCCTTGCCGGTCTGGATCAGCTGCTCGACGGTGCGGCGCGCCTGCACCGACGGGATGGCGAAGCCCAGGCCGATGTTGCCGGACTGGCCGCCCAGCGCACCCGTGCCGGGCACGCGGGCGATCGCGGAGTTGACTGCGATGACCTTGCCCTGCAGGTCGACCAGCGGGCCACCGGAGTTGCCCGGGTTGATCGCGGCGTCGGTCTGGATCGCGTTGATGAAGGCGGGGTCGGCCTCGCTCTCGCCGGCCGACACCGGGCGGTTCATGGCGCTGACGATGCCCGTGGTGACGGTGCCCTCCAGCCCGAGCGGCGCGCCGATCGCGATGACCTCGTCGCCGACGACCACGGAGTCCGAGTCGCCGAACTCGAGCGCCGGGAGGTCCTCGCGCGAGACCTTGATCGCGGCCAGGTCGTAGGACGCGTCCTTGCCCACGACCTTGGCCGGCTCGTGCGAGCCGTCGGGGAACACCACGGTGATCGAGCCGCCGGAGCCGGCGCCCGCCACGACGTGGTTGTTGGTGACGATGTAGCCGTCGGAGCGGATGACGAAGCCCGAGCCGGTGCCCGAGCCGTCGGCGCCGCGCACCTCGATCGAGACCACGCTCGGCAGCACCTTCTGCGCCACCCCGGCGATGCTGGACGCCGACCGCGCCGTCGTCCCGGGCGAGGGGGTGGGCAGCGTCACCGAGCGGTTGGGCGAGGCGCCGCCCACGCGGTCGGACCACCAGGCGCCCGCGGCCCCGCCGAGCAGGCCGGCCACGAGCGCGAGCACGACGGCCGCCGCCACGACCAGGCCGACCGGCGTCCGGCGCTCGCGCTGCGGGCGGCCGAGGCTGTCACCACCGCCCTGCCACCCGGTCGGCACCACGGCGGTGTCGTCCGTGGTGGGCGGGTAGGTCGGCTGCGGCGGGTAGGTCGGCTGCTGTGGGTACGGGTGCACCGGCGGCACGGGGGCCGCCGGCGGCGGGGCGCTCGCGTCGGACGACGGCGGGACGGCCTCGACGGGCCCGGTCGACCCGGTCGACCCGGTCGACCCCGACGGGCTCCACCAGCCCGGCTGCTCCTGCGGCGGCTCGACCGGCTGGGTCGGCTCGGCCGCGCCGGGCTCGGCCGGCGGGGTCGGCTCGGCCGCGGCGGGCTCGACCGGCGGGGTCGGCTCGCCCTGCGGCGCGGGGTCACCGGACGACGGGACGTCCTGGCTCATCGAGGTCTCCTCCTGGGGGCCGCACGGCCCACGGCGGCAGGTCTGCCTCGATCCTCCCCCATGACCCTGCGGACCGCGCGACGCGGGGGCGCGGTCAGCGGCCCTGCAGGGCGAGCACGGCCGGGCGCACGCCGTTGCGGCCGCCGGCCGGGAAGCCGACCGGAACGCCGACGACCGGCTGCACCAGGGCGGGCGCGAGGTGCGTGCCGCCGTAGCGCTGCTGCGGCGTGGTGCCCGCGCCGCTGCCACCGCTCGCCGGCTGCACGGTGAGCTGGGCGACCGGCGCCCGGCCGCCGGGCGTGAGCGAGCCGCTCGTCGCGGCACCCAGCACGCCAGCGGCGACGAAGCCTGCACCGAGCGCGCCGGCCGCCGCGACCACCAGGGTGCGCGAGCGGCGGGCCGGGGCGCGC
>NZ_BAAGXY010000065.1:0-50942 GCF_054779595.1 Angustibacter peucedani | reverse complement strand
GTGCGCCGTGGCGCGGGCGCGCTGGGCGCGCGGAGCCGGTCGACCCCGCGCCGGGCGCACCGGCGCCGGGCGGGTGCGGCCGAAGGACGAGCTCGGTGCGGTGAGGGTGATCGCGGTCATCGGGGCCTCCTGGGAAGAGGATCGAACGGGTGTTCGATCGAACGCCTGTACGAGTTGTAGCACCAGGACCCGGCTGGTGTCGAGCCCTGCGTCGAACGGATGTTCGACCGGTGCGCTGCCTCGTGCTCGAGAACCACCTCATCAGACGCCACCGACAACGCCCGTCCCACGCGTCACGGGCTGCGCCGGACGGCGACACGTTCGAACAGGTGTTTGAACTCGGGGTGCTGGTGGCCCTACGCTCGCCCCCAGTCGAGCTCATCACGCCCGCCCCGGGAGGACGCATGGCCACGGAGGACCGCCCGTCTGCGGACGTGCACGAGCTGCCCGACCGGGACGGCGGCGACGGCCTCACGACGCGCCAGCGCCGGGTGCTCGAGACGATCCGCGACGCCGTCGAGCGGCGCGGCTACCCCCCGAGCATGCGCGAGATCGGCGAGGCCGCCGGGCTGGCCAGCCCCAGCAGCGTCGCCCACCAGCTCACCGCCCTCGAGCGCAAGGGCTACCTGCGCCGCGACCCGCACCGACCGCGGGCCATCGAGGTGATGTCGCCGGACGCGCCGGCCACGAGCTCCGCGCCGGCGGCGGGCGCGCTGCCCGACGACGTCGACCCGACC
This sequence comes from Angustibacter peucedani, assembly GCF_054779595.1. Lineage (NCBI taxonomy): Bacteria > Bacillati > Actinomycetota > Actinomycetes > Kineosporiales > Kineosporiaceae > Angustibacter > Angustibacter peucedani. The sequence continues at coordinate 50,205 of NZ_BAAGXY010000065.1, read as the reverse complement.
GGCTCGGGCGACCAGCGGCCCGCGCCGTCGTACGTCCCGGTCGTGGGCCGGATCGCGGCGGGCGGGCCGATCCTGGCCGAGGAGGCCGTCGAGGACGTCTTCCCGCTCCCCCGCCAGATCGTCGGCGAGGGCCAGCTGTTCCTGCTCAAGGTGGTCGGCGACTCGATGGTCGACGCCGCGATCTGCGACGGCGACTGGGTGGTCGTGCGCCAGCAGCAGACCGCCGACAACGGCGACATCGTCGCGGCGATGATCGACGGCGAGGCGACGGTCAAGACCTTCAAGCGCCGCGACGGCCACGTCTGGCTGATGCCCCACAACCCCGCGTTCGAGCCCATCCCCGGCGACCAGGCCGTGGTGCTCGGCCGCGTCCAGGCGGTCCTGCGCCGGGTCTGAGACCCCGCCACGAGCCGGCGGAGGTGGGCGCCCCTGCGCGCCCGCCTCCGTCAGCCCCGTCAGTCCTCGACGTCCAGGCCGCTGATGCCGTGCAGCGCGATCGCGTCGCGCACGGCCTCCGACGGGCGCACGAGCGTGACCCGCTCGGGCCGGGCGGCCCGGCGCAGCTCCAGCAGCAGCCACACGCCGGTGAGCTCGAAGCGGGTGACCTGCTCGGCCAGCACGCGCACCGGCCGCCCGGACGTCTGCACCGCGTTGGTGACGAGGTCCTCGACGAGGTCGCGGACGTCGTCCTGCAGGCCGCCGTCGACCGCGCCGTGCAGCACCACCAGCACCGAGGTGTCGGCGTCGACCAGCAGGCTGACCGACCCGGCGTCCAGCGCGGTCACGGACGGCCCGACCACGCTGCGCAGCAGGTCCGGCGGGCGCGTGGGCGCGGGCAGCGCCGCGAACGGCGCGGAGAGCGGGCCGGCCGGGGGGTCGGGCACGGTGGGCAGGGACTCGGCGAGTGACATGGGGCGACCTCTCAGCGGTCCTGGGTCGCCCCGACACGGCGCAGGAATCAGCGATGAAGACCGCCGCACTTCTGGACCGTCGAGGCCGACCTTAGCCCACCGAACCCGGCAGAGGGGGCGAACCGGCCAGCAAGATCACGCGCGCCCTCACCAGCGCCCGAGCAGGGTGCGCCGGTCCGACCCGCGCAAGGCCGCGAGCGCGACGTCCGGGTCGGCGACCTGCGGGTGCGGCGGCTCGAACGGCGCGTCGCCGCGCACCAACGACGCGGCGTGCCGCCGCACGGCGTGGTCGGCGACGCAATACCCGTGCCGTTCGAGCACCTGCTGCTCGGCGGTCGAGAAGGCGTCCAGGTCGGTGCGCACCCGGGCCACGGCCTCGACGACGGCGAACGGGTAGCCGCGGCCGACGACGTCGTCGACGCCCCAGGTGCAGCCGCCGAGGACCTCTCGGGCGAACGCCGCGTGCAGCCAGCGCAGCCGGGTGTTGCTGCCGGCCCGTCCGAGCACCTCCAGCGAGCGGGCCAGGCGCCCCACCAGCGTGCGCTGGGTGCGGGCGCGGAACACCCCACCGCCGTCGCTCACCAGGACGTCGGCGTGCGTGCGCCAGACCGGCTCGAGCCCGAGGTTGTCGTAGACACCGCCGTCGACGAGCTGCAGCCGGCGGCGCAGCTCGCGGTGCCGCTCGGGCGTCTCGACCTCGACGTGCCCGCCCGTCAGCCGCAACCCCAGCTCGGCCGGCACCCGGCGCGGCGCGAACCACGGAGGGTCGGCGCACGAGGTGGCGCAGGCGTCGGCCAGCCGCCAGCCGTCGTCCGGTGCGGCGTGGCCGGCCCGGTAGGAGCCGACGGACGCCGGGGCGCCGGCGGTCGCCGTCCACTCGACCCAGTCGACGCCGAAGACCAGGTCGGTGGACCCGATCGCCAGCCGCGGCCCCGGACGCACGTCCTGCAGGGGCCGGTCGAACGGCGGGTGCTCGGCCAGCAGCCGCGCCAGCCCGCGCACCCCGCGGCCCCCGGGCAGCAGGCGGCTGAGCAGCGCCGGTGTGCGCACGTTGCGGCTCGTCAGCGCCCGCAGCGCTCCACCCACGAGCGGCTCGAGGCCGGCGACCCGCTGCAGCCCCTCGCCGCCGGGATCCGGCCAGCCGAGGCCCGGGTGGGCCAGGGCGGCCGCCGCCAGCGACCCGCCGGAGACCCCGCTGACGGTGCGGACCTGCGCCAGCACCCCGAGCTCGTCGAGCCGGCGCAGGGCCCCCAGGTGCAGCAGCGCGGCGCGGTAGCCACCGCCGGAGAGGCACAGGCCCACGCCGTGCCGGGAGCGGGGCGAGGCCGTGGGCTCGCGGAAGCGCGAGTCGCGCACGACCGGCAGGTCGCCCACGGGCGGGTCGGTCGGCTCGCTCATGACCGCGACCCTGCCAGGCCCCTCCGTCAACCGCGGGACGACGCCCCGCGCCGACCCGCACCGACTCCGGACCCGACCGGGCGGTGGCCGTCCCCTCCTGCCGGCCACCGCCCGGTGTCGCACCGCACCCCCACGCTGCGGCTCCCAGCCTGTCCCCGTCGTCCGGCCGCGGGATCCGTGCAGGTACTCAGGCGGTGCCGCGCGAGGTACTCAGACGCGCCAGGTCCTACGGTGTGCGCGTGAGCGCCCCCGACGTCCCGACCGTGCTGCTGCACGTGTGGGGCGTGCGCGGGCGCGACGTCCCGCGGGCGGTGCTGCGCATGGCCACCGGACGACGGCAGCTGGCCGGCACGCCCGGCCTGCGGTTCCGCAAGCTGCTCGGCACCGGCAGCGGCCGCACCTTCACCGCGCGCGACGCGGACCCGCGGCGCTGGGCCCTGCTCACCGTCTGGGACGACGACGCCGCGGCCGACGGGTTCGAGCGCGGTCACCGGGTGCTGCGGTCGTGGCAGCGGGTCGCCACCGAGCGGCTCGTGGTGCGGCTGCGGCCGGTCAGCAGCCGCGGCGAGTGGTCGGGGCACCGCCCGTTCGGCGACCCGCGCCCGCGGCGGGTCGACGGTCCGGTCGCCAGCATCACCCGCGCCCGGATCGCCCCGCGCAAGGCGCTGACCTTCTGGCGCGCCGTGCCGCCGGTGTCGGCCGACCTGCACCAGGTGCCGGGGCTGCGGCTCGCGCTCGGCGTCGGCGAGGCCCCGGTGGGGCTGCAGGGCACCTTCAGCCTGTGGGACTCGGCGCAGGCGCTCACGGAGTTCGCGCACCGGCGGGAACCGCACGTCGAGGCGGTCCGTCGTACCGCGCTGGAAGGCTGGTACGTCGAGGAGCTGTTCGCGCGGTTCGAGGTCCTCGACGTCGCGGGCGAGCTGGGAGGAGCGCGTGATGGGCGCTGAGCTGCTGCCGTGGGTCTTCACCTCCGGCTGGGCGAGCGGGATAACGCGTACGCCGTGGTGCTGCTGATGGGCGTGCTCGGCCGGTTCGCCGGCGTCGACGCGGTGCCGCCGGCGCTCGAGCGCACCGACGTGCTGGTCGCGGCCGCCGTGATGTTCCTGGTCGAGCTGGTGGCCGACAAGATCCCCTACGTCGACTCGGTGTGGGACACGGTGCACACCGTCGTGCGACCGGTGGTGGGCGCCGCGCTCGGCGCCCTGCTGGCCGGCGACGCGAGCTCGCTCGAGCAGGCGGTGATGGCCACGACCGGCGGCGTGAGCGCGCTGGCCAGCCACGTCGTCAAGGCCGGGCTGCGCGCCGCGGTCAACACCTCGCCCGAGCCCGCGAGCAACGTCGTCGTCAGCACCGGCGAGGACCTCACGGTCGCCGGGGTCGTGTCGCTCGCCGTGCTCAACCCCTGGGTGGCAGCGGTGATCGCCGCGGTGCTGCTGGTGGTCGGCGCGACGCTGGTGGTGCTGCTCTGGAAGCGGGTCCGCCGGGCCCGCGCCTGGTGGCGCGGCTGGAGCACGCCGCGTCCGGCCGGCCCGCCCCAGCCCTAGACTCCCGGCTCGTGACCGTCCGCGCCCACGTGCCGCCTCCCGGCGCCGGCGCCCGCCCGGCCCGGACGAGCTCCGGCCTGCGGGCGGTGTCGGCGGTGCTGGCAGCCGCCACCGTGCTCGCGCAGATCGCCTACCCGCTCACCGACGGCGAGCCGCTGCGGCTGCTGACCATCGCCACCGTGCTGCTGTTCGCCGCGGCATCCGTGCTGCACGCCGCGGCGACGCGGGGCGTGCTCTGGGCGCTCGGGCTGCTGGTGCTCGCCGGGGGGCTCGGCCTGGGCGCCGAAGCGCTCGGCGTGCGCACCGGCCTGCCCTTCGGCGAGTACGCCTACGCCGGCACGCTGGGCCCGCAGGTGGCCGGTGTGCCCGTGGTGGTGCCGCTGGCCTGGGTGATGATGGCCTACCCGTGCCTGCTGCTCGGCCGCCGACTGGCCCGGGCCGCGGCCCGCCGGTCGCGCCGTCCGGAGCCGTCGTCGCTCGTCGTCGTGCCGACCGGAGGCCTCGCGCTGGCGGCGTGGGACCTGTTCCTCGACCCGCAGATGGTCGCGGCCGGGCACTGGACGTGGGCGCACCCGACGCCGTGCCTGCCGGGTGTGCCCGGCGTGCCGCTGACGAACTTCGCCGGCTGGCTGCTGGTGGCGGTCGTCATGGTGGCGGTGCTCGAAGGCGTTCTGCCGCAAGGGCGTTCGGCGGCCGAGGGCGTGCCCGGCGCGCTGCTCGCGTGGACCTGGGCGGGCTCCGCGCTGGGCAACGCCGTGTTCTTCGACCGCCCCTGGGTCGCGGTGTGGGGCGGCGTCGCGATGGGCGTGGTCGTCGTCCCGTACCTGTTCTTGTGGTGGGACGGCCGGCCGTGAGCGGCGGGCGGGTCGCCCGCGCCCTGACCTGGACGACGACCGCGGCCTCCGTCGCCCTGACCGCCCACACGGCGTGGAACCTGCGGCAGCTGCGGCGGCCGCCGGCGGCGCCCCAGCCCCCCGACGAGTGGGTCTCGGTGCTGCTCCCCGTGCGTGACGAGTCGCACCGGCTCGAGCCGGCCCTGCGCGCGCTGGTGGTGGCGCTCGACGAGTGCGCCCACCGGGCCGAGCTCGTGGTGCTCGACGACTGCTCGACCGACGGCACCGCCGAGCTGGTGCGCTCGGTCTGCGAGCACGACGCGCGGGTCCGGCTGGTCAGCGGCGCCGACCTGCCGGACGGCTGGCTGGGCAAGCCGTGGGCCTGCCAGCAGCTGGCCCGCGAGGCGAGCAGCGCCAGCACCTTGCTGGTCTTCGTCGACGCCGACGTCGTGCTCGCGCCGCACGCGGTGTCCGCCACCGTCGCGCAGCTGCGCGGCACCGGCCTCGACCTGGTCTGCCCGTACCCGCGACAGCTCGCCGTCACGCCGGCCGAGCGCCTGGTGCAGCCGCTGCTGCAGTGGTCGTGGCTCACGACCTTGCCGCTCGGCCTGGCCGAGCGGTCGGCCCGGCCGACCCTGGGCGCCGCGAACGGCCAGCTGCTCGCCGTCGACCGCGCCGCCTACGAGCGCGCGGGCGGGCACGCGGTGGTGCGCGACGCCGTCCTCGACGACCTCGCGCTGCTGCGCGCGGTCAAGCTCTCCGGCGGTCGCGGGGTCGTCACCGACGGCACCGATCTGGCCACCTGCCGCATGTACGAGAGCTGGGACGACCTGCGCGAGGGCTACACCAAGTCGCTGTGGTCGGCGTTCGGCAGCCCGGCCGGCGGCGCGGCGGTGGTCGGCGCGATGCTCGCGACCTACGGCTGGCCGGCGGTGGCGGCGCTGGGCGGCTCGCCCGTGGGCGCGCTGGGCTACGCCGCCGGCGTGGCCGGGCGCGTGCTGACCGGACGACGCACCCGGGCGCGGGTGTGGCCGGACGCGCTGGCCCACCCGGTGTCCGTGGCGACGTTCGCCTGGCTGACGGCCCGCTCGTTGCGCGAGCACGCGCGCGGGACGCTGACCTGGAAGGGCCGCCCGGTCGGCTGAGCCCTACGCTGCCCGCGTGGCTCGCATCGTCGTCGTCGGCGCCGGCATGGGCGGCCTGGCCGTGGCCGCCCGCCTCGCCGCCCAGCGGCACGACGTCGTCGTGTGCGAGCAGTCGGACGCCGTGGGCGGCAAGCTCGGCTGGTTCGAGCGGGACGGCTTCGCCTTCGACACCGGGCCGAGCCTGCTGACCCTGCCGGCGGTCTACCGCGACCTGTTCCTCAAGACCGGCACCGCGCTCGAGCGCAGCGTCGAGCTGGTGCCGGTCGACCCGGTGTGCCGCTACCGCTTCCCCGACGGCACCCCGCTCGACCTGCCCAACGCCTCGCGCGGGCGCACCGTGGCCGCCCTGGACGACGCCCTCGGAGCCGGCGCGGGTGCGCAGTGGGCCGCGCTGATGGACCGCGCGGGCCAGATGTGGGAGGTCACCCGCGGTCCCTTCCTGGAGTCGCCCCTGGACGGCGTCCGCACCCTGCTGCCGCTCGCCCGCCGGCTCGGCGACCTCACGACCGTGGCACCGTGGAAGTCGCTGCGCGGCCTGGGACGGCAGTACCTGCGCGACCCCCGGTTGGCGATGATGCTCGACCGGTACGCGACCTACACCGGCTCCGACCCGCGCCGGGCCCCCGCGGCGCTGGCGACCGTGCCGTACGTCGAGCAGACGTTCGGCGGCTGGTACGTGCGCGGCGGGCTGCGGCGGCTCGGCGAGGCGCTGCACGAGCGCGTGCTCAGCACCGGCGCCGCCGTGCGCACCGGGGCCCGGGTCACCGAGGTGGTGGTCGAGGGCGGCCGGGCCGCCGGCGTGCGGCTGGCCGACGGGCGCGTGCTCGACGCCGACGTCGTCGTGTCGGACGTCGACGCCGCGCACCTCTACACCGACCTGGTCCGCGACCCGGCCGCCGACCCGGCGCGGCGCGCCATGGCCCGCACGACGCCGAGCCTGTCGGGTTTCGTCCTGCTGCTCGCGCTGCGCGGCCGGACGCCGGACCCCGCCCACCACACGGTGCTGTTCCCCGAGGACTACGACGACGAGTTCGACGCGGTCTTCGGCACCGGGCCCCACCGCGGCGCGCCGCGCGCCGTGCCCGACCCCACCGTCTACGTCAGCGCCCCCGACGACCCCGCCCTGCGGCCGGACGCCGAGCACGAGTCGTGGTTCGTCCTGGTCAACGCACCGCGCCACTCCGTCGACGACCCCGCGGCCGGGATCGACTGGGACGCACCGGGTCTGGCCTCCTCCTACGCCGACCGCGTGCTCGACGTCATGGCCGCCCGCGGCCTCGACGTCCGCGACCGGGTCGTGTGGCGCGAGGTGCGCACGCCGGCCGACCTCGAGCGCGGAACCCTCAGCGTCGGCGGCGCCATCTACGGGACGTCGAGCAACGGCGCGCGCTCGGCGTTCCTGCGCCCGGCCAACCGCTCGCCGGTGCCCGGGCTGTTCCTCGTCGGAGGTTCCGCGCACCCCGGGGGCGGGCTGCCGCTGGTGGGCCTGTCGGCCGCGATCGTGGCCGAGCTGGTCGGCCGGGCCTGACCCGTCAGCGCAGCCGGCGCCGGACGACGACGAGCAGCTGGGCGAGCCCGACCGCGCCCACGGCGGCCAGGAAGGCGGCGCCGGCGGTCGCCCAGCTCGACGCAGAACCCGCGTACAGGCCGGCTCCGAGCAGGAAGGCCGTGGCACCGATGATGCGCGTCGGGCGCTCGGCGACGGTGATGACGCCGGCGTCGTCGAGCCCGGCGGCGGTGGCCCGGGCGCGCAGGTACTCGTGGGCCAGCGCCGTGCCCGCGGCGAGGGCGGCCAGCCAGGGCGGCGCGCCGAGCACCGCGAGCGCCACCACCGCGGCGCCGTCGGCCACGCGGTCGCACAGCGCGTCGAGCACCGCGCCCCAGCGGGTGGTGCGGCCGGTGATGACGGCGACGGCGCCGTCCAGGTTGTCGGCCAGCCCGGACACCACCACGACCAGGGCGGCCAGGAGCGGCCACCGACCACCCAGCGCTGCGAGCGGCACGACCGCGCACGCGACCAGCAGCCCGAGCACCGTGAGCACGTCGGGCGCGACGCGCGCGGCCACGAACGGGCGGGCCACGAGGTAGGACAAGGACAGCCAGCCGTGGACCAACCGGGACGCGCGGGGGTCCGTGCCGTGCAGGCGGGCCCAGCCGTCCAGGTACTCGTCGCGGGTCAGGCGAGGTCCCAGGTGACCGTCACGGCGTGCGTGACGTCGAGCACCCCGGCGTCGACGCCTGGGCCGGAGTCGGCGGCGAGCGCGAAGCGCGGACCCGGCGGGCGGCCGTCGTCGCCCCCGCTCCAGGCGTCCCGGACCTCCGTGACCGCGCCGAGCGTGCGGCCCGCGAGCGTGGCGAGCTGCTCGGCGGCGCTGCGGGCGTCACCCCAGGCGGCCTCGCGCGCCGCCCGGCGCGCCGCCGTCAGGTCGCGGACGACGAGCCGCACCGACCGCAGCCGGCTGGCCTCTCCCCCGGCCCGGACGGCGGTGCCCAGCAACCCGCCCAGGGCGTCGAGGTCGTCGACCCGGGCGACCAGGCCGAGGCCCGCGCGGTACCCGTCCGGCCGGCCGTCGCGGTCGTGCTCGGGCCAGACGCCCAGCTCGGCGGACCGCACCGCGCTGTCGGGCAGGCCCGCCTCGCGCAACACCTCGCGGACCGCGGCGAGCGCCTGCGACGCCGTGGTGAGGGCGGCGTCCGGCGTGCGGCCGGCGGCCTCGCAGCCGAGGTCGACCAGCGCGGTGTCGGGCGTGGCGCTGGCGCTCCCGCGACCGGTGACGGTGACGCTCACGGCACGGCCACCGGGCTCAGGCCGGCGCCCAGACCGAGGCCCTCGTAGATCTCGAGCGTCGCGGTCGAGCGGTTGAGCGTGTAGAAGTGCAGACCCGGCGCCCCGGCGTCCAGCAGGTCGCGCGCGAGCCGCGTGGCCATGGCGATGCCCGCGCGCCGGACGTCGGCCGGGTCGTCGCCCGCACGCGCCAGCCCCTCGACGACCCACTCGGGAACCGGTGCGCCGACCAGGCCGGCGACGCGCTCGATCTGGGCCCGGCTGGTGATCGGCATCAGGCCGGGGACGACCGGCAGGTCGCTGCCCCTGGCGCGCACGCGGTCGACGAGCGCGGTGTAGGCGTCGACCTCGAAGAACATCTGCGTGACGGCGAAGTCGGCGCCGGCCGCGGCCTTGTCGACCAGCACCTGCGCGTCGTGGTCGAGGTCGGGCGACTCGGGGTGCTTGTCGGGGAAGGCCGCGACGCCGACGCAGAACGCGCCCATCTGCCGGATCATCGCGACGAGCTGGTCGGCGTGGTCGAAGCCGTCGGGGTGCGCCGTCCACTCGCCCGACGGGCCGTCCGGCGGGTCGCCGCGCAGCGCGAGGACGTTGCGCACGCCGGCGTCGGCGTACTGGCCGACCACCGTGCGCAGCTCGGTGACGGACGCCGACACGCAGGTCAGGTGGGCCACCGGCGTCAGCGTGGTCTCGCGCGCGATGCGCTCGGTGATGCGGACGGTGCGGTCGCGGGTGCTGCCGCCCGCCCCGTAGGTGACCGACACGAAGGTGGGGCGCAGCCGCTCGAGGCGGCGCAGCGCCTGCCAGAGGGCGGCCTCGCCGGCGTCGTCGTGCGGCGGGAAGAACTCGAAGGAGAACGACCGGCCGCCGCCCGCGAGCAGCTCGCGCAGGCTCTCGTGCACCGTGGGCGCGCCGTCCGGCATCGTCGAGGGCAGTCCGAGAGCCATGCCGGCCAGCCTAACCGCGCCACCGGCGGCCCGCGCCCGTGCTCACCAGGTGGGCGCGCAATACGCTCGGGGAACGCTGCCCCACCCCCGAGGAGACCCGTTGTCGCACCCGTTGGACGCCGAGGACCTGCGCACGCGCGTGCACAAGGCGGTCGACGACCACCTCAGCGGCCAGGCCGCGCGGCTGGAGGAGCTCGGCCACGAGCTGGGCCCGCTGCTGGAGACGATCAGCGACCTGCTCAGCGGCGGCAAGCGGCTGCGACCGGCGTTCTGCTACTGGGCCTGGCGCGGCGCGGGCGGTCCCGACGTCCCCGAGGTCGTGCAGGCCGCGAGCGCCTTCGAGCTGTTCCAGGCCGCGGCCCTGCTGCACGACGACGTGATGGACGCGAGCGACACCCGGCGCGGCCGCCCGGCGGCCCACCGGCGGATGGCGACGCTGCACCGCGAGAACGGCTGGGAGGGCGACGCCGACCGGTTCGGCACGGCGGCGGCGATTTTGGCCGGCGACCTGTGCCTGTCGTGGAGCGACGAGCTGCTCAGCCGCAGCGGGCTGCCGGTCGAGGCGGTCGAGCGGGCGCGGCCGGTCTTCGACCTCATGCGCACGCACCTCATGGGCGGGCAGTACCTCGACGTGCTGGAGCAGGTGCTCCCGCTCGACGCCGGCGGCGGCACGACCGAGCGTGCGCGCCGGGTGATCCGCTACAAGAGCGCGAAGTACACGGTCGAGCACCCGATGCTGGTGGGCGGACGGCTGGCCGGGGCGTCCGACGCCCTGCTGGCGTCGTACTCGGCGTACGCGCTGCCGCTGGGCGAGGCGTTCCAGCTGCGCGACGACGTCCTGGGGGTCTTCGGCGACCCCGCGCAGACCGGCAAGCCCGCGGGTGACGACCTGCGCGAGGGCAAGCGCACCGTGCTGGTGGCCGAGGCGACCGCGCGCGGGGACGACGGGCAGCGGGCGGTGCTCGCGGCCGACCTCGGACGTCCCGACCTCGACCCGGCCGGCGTCGACCGGCTGCGGGAGGTCATCGACGGCACGGGTGCGCTGGCGCACGTCGAGACGCTCATCGAGGCGCTCGCCGACGAGGCGGTGGCCGCGCTCGAGACCGCCGACGTCCAGCAGCCGGCGCGCGACGTCCTGCGCCAGCTGGTCGACGCCGCCACCGCGCGCGCCTCGTGAGCCTGCGCACGGTCAAGGGGCCGACCGACCACGTCGTCGTCGTGGGAGCCGGGCTGGCCGGGCTGTCGGCGGCCCTGCGCCTGGCCGGTGCCGGACGACGGGTGACGGTGCTCGAGCGCGAGCCGCGGGTGGGCGGCCGGGCCGGGGTGGTCGAGCTCGCCGCACCGGACGGCGCGGGCACCTACCGCGTCGACAACGGGCCGACGGTGCTGACGATGCCGGACCTCATCGCCGACTGCTTCGACGCGGTGGGCGAGCGGATGCAGGACTGGCTCGACCTGGAGCCGGTCAGCCCGCTCTACCGCAGCTTCCACGCCGACGGGTCGCGGATCGACGTCCACGCCGACCCGGCCGCCATGGCCGAGGAGCTGCGCGCCGTCTGCGGTCCGGCCGAGGCCGCGGGCTACGAGCGCTACGTCGACTTCGTCTCGAAGCTCTACCGCTACGAGATGCGCGACTTCATCGACCGCAACATCGACTCGCCGCTCGACCTGCTGACGCCGGACCTGGCCCGGCTGGTCGGGCTGGGGGCGTTCCGGCGCCTCGCCCCCAAGGTCGGGCAGTACCTGAAGGACGAGCGCACGCGGAGGCTGTTCAGCTTCCAGGCCATGTACGCCGGGCTGTCGCCGTACGACGCGCTCGCCATCTACGCCGTCATCGCCTACATGGACTCCGTGGCGGGGGTGTACTTCCCCCGCGGTGGCATGCACGCGGTGCCGCTGGCGATGGCCGGCGCGGCCGAGAAGCACGGTGTCGAGATCCGCACCTCCACCGAGGTCGTGCGGGTCGAGCACCGCGGGGGCCGCGCGGTCGCGGTCCACACCCGCGACGGCGAGCGGGTCGCGGCCGACGTCGTGGTGCTCAACCCCGACCTGCCCGTCGCGCAGCGCGAGCTGCTGGGACGCCAGCCGTGGTCGGTGCGGCGGCTGCGGTACTCGCCGTCCTGCTACCTGCTGCTGGCCGGGTCGCGGCGCCGGTACGACCAAGGCGCGCACCACACGATCCACTTCGGGCACGCCTGGCGCGAGGTCTTCGAGGAGCTCACGTCCGGGAAGCTGATGAGCGACCCGTCGGTGCTGGTCACCAACCCGACACGCAGCGACCCCTCCCTGGCGCCGGCCGGCCGCGAGATCTACTACACGCTCTTCCCGGTGCCGAACCTGGACTCGCCGCTCGACTGGCGCACCCTCGCGCCGCGCTACCGCGAGCACGTGCTGGCCACGCTGGAGGCGCGCGGCTACGACGGCTTCGCCGACGCGATCGAGGTCGAGGACGTCACGACGCCGCTGGACTGGGCCGCGCGCGGCATGGAGCGCGGCGCACCGTTCGCCGCCGCGCATTCCTTCTTCCAGACCGGGCCGTTCCGGCCCAAGAACATCTGGGGCGAGAACGTGGTCTTCACCGGCTCGGGCACCCAGCCCGGCGTCGGCGTCCCGATGGTCCTCGTGTCGGGCCGGCTGGCGGCCGAGCGCGTCCTCGGCGTCGACCCCACCTACCGCTCCCGAGCCCGCCGGTGACCGGCCGCGAGCGCCTCGCGCACGACCTGCAGCACCCACGCCGGTCGCCGCTCGACGTCGGCGTAGGTGAAGCGCACGACGACGAACCCCTGCCGCACCAGCTCCGCGTCGCGGCGACGGTCCTCGACGAACGTGTCGCCGTGCACGGCGCGGCCGTCGAGCTCGACCACGAGGCGCTCCCCGACCAGCAGGTCGACCCAGCCCACGTGGGCGAACCGCACCTGGCTGACGACCGGGCCGACGTCGCCCTCCACCAGCAGGACCCGCCCCGCGCTCTCGAGCACCGACTGCGCCTGCGGGTCGACCAGGGCGACGGCCCGTGCGACGCGCGCCGCCCACGGGCCGCTGCGCGGCACCAGCCGAGCCAGCTCGTCGGCGTCGACCCGGCCCTGGCGGACCGCGCTGTCGCGCACCGAGACGGCCGGCCCGACGGCCAGGCAGCGGCAGCAGTCCAGCAGCGTCTGGCGCAGGGTGGTCGTGCGGGTGTCGCGCTCCACCTCCCGCCGGTGCAGCACGACCCCGCGGCTGCGGCGTGGGGGCGTGCGTCGCAGGGTGACGTGCACGGACTGCTGGCCGAAGACGTCCAGGCCGTGCCACTCGGCGGCGGTCGAGCAGCTCACGACGCCGGAGAGGGCCACCGCGCGGGTCGCTGGATGTGCCTCGGCACCCGGCAGGCAGTACAGCCCGGATCCCAGAGCCTTCACCCGCCCCTCGTCGCAGGCGCGCTGCACCGCCCTGGGGCTGACGCCGTGCGCGACCAGCTCGGCCCAGCGCGCGGCGCCCGACAGCTCCTGCAGCGCGACGACGGGGTCCACCGCACGAGCCTGGACCAGCCACCGCCGCCGCTGCTGACGCCGTCCACAGGCAGAGCCCGCGCGCGATCGTGCACGTTCTCCCCGCTCGGCGAACGGGCCCTGCACCGCGACCCCGCTCGTCGGCTGGAACTTGCAGGATCACGCGCGCAGGTGGCGGCATGAAGAGGGTGCACGAGCGGGCGCTGGACGCCGCGGGCATCACCGACCCGTTCCTGCGCGCGGCGTACGAGCGCTGCCGCCTGGTCAACGCCGAGCACGGCAAGACCTACTACCTGTCGGCGCTGCTGCTGCCGGCCGACCGACGTCCGCACGTCTACGCGCTCTACGCGTTCAGCCGCACGGCGGACGAGTTCGTCGACGACCTCGACGCGCCCGACCCCGACGGGCTGGTGGCGTGGGGCGAGCAGGCGCTGGCCGGGTTGCGTGCGGGGACGTCGGCCGACCCGGTCGTCGCCGCCACCGCGCACACCGTGGCGACCTTCGGGCTGGACGTGCAGCTGTTCGAGGACTTCCTCGCCGCCATGCGCCAGGACATCAGCACCACGCGGTACCGCACCTTCGAGGACCTGCGCGGCTACATGTGGGGCTCGGCCGCCGTGATCGGTCTGATGATGCTGCCGCTGCTCGGGCCCCTGGACGAGCGGGCGCGCGACCACGCGATCGCGCTCGGCGAGGCGTTCCAGCTCGCCAACTTCGTCCGGGACGTCGGCGAGGACCTCCAGCGCGGACGCGTCTACCTGCCCACCGACGACCTCGACCGGTTCGGCGTCACCGTGGCCGACCTCGAGGCCGGCGTCGTGACCCCGCCGATCAGGGCGCTGCTCGCCTTCGAGATCGACCGCACCCGCGAGCTCTACCGCTACGCCGCGCAGGGCGTGCGCCTGGTGCGACCCGAGAGCCGCCCGTGCCTGACCACGGCGATCCGGCTGTACGGCGGGATCCTCGACGAGGTCGAGAAGGCCGGCTACCAGGTGCTCACCGGTCGCGTCGCCGTGCCGCAGCGCACCCGGCTCGCCGTCGCGCTCCCCCAGCTCGCCCGCGCGGTCAGAGCTCGGCGCGAGAGCGCCCGCTGGCACGCTCCCGCTTCAGCCTGACGGCACGCGGACGACGGGTGCGGTCGACCCCGCGCCGTCCCCAGAACACCCACCACGCCAAGGTCTGCAGCACCAGCGAGAAGCCGAACGCGACGTCCTCGACCGGTGCGTAGAGCACGCGTCCCTGCCCGAACGGCACGGCCTGCGCGCCCCCGACCACGGCGTCGTCCGCGTACGTCACGATCCCCCGCCCCGTGAGCCACCCGTTCGTCAGCAGCTGGAAGAACAGCACGATGGCGTACGCCACCCAGAACGCCTTGCGCGACAACAGCTTCGTGCGCAGCAGCACCAGGTCGACCAGCACCGCGAACGGCACCGCGACCAGGCACAGCTGGGTGTAGGTCACGGCTCGTCACCGACCCGCCAGCCGCGCACCGCGCGCACGGCCTCGAGGGTGAGCACCGCGGCGAGCGGCACCACCACGAAGAAGGCGACCTCCTCGACGGGCAGGCCGCCCGGGACGTCGACGCCGAGCGTCTGCGCGCGGTCGAAGAACCAGTGGTGCCGGCTCACGGCGTACAGGTCCCACAGCACGAACAGCGGGACGACGGGCAGCAGCGTGAGCAGCAGCCGGCGCCATCGCCGGTAGACCCCGACGCGCAGGTACAGCTCGAGCGGCGCGGTGCCCAGGACGCAGAACGCGAGCATCCCCAGGTACCCCAGGTGTCGCACGGGTGCTACCCGGGTCAGACCGCGAGGGCCTGCGCGCGGCGGCGCACCTCGGTCTTGTGCCCGGCGTGCAGCGCGGCGATCGGGCTGCCGCCGGTGATGGTGTCGTCCGGCGCGAACAACCACCGCAGCGTCTCGTCGGTGTCGAAGCCGGCGTCCGCCAGCACCGTCACGGTTCCGGGGAGCTCGGGCAGCAGGCCCTCGGCCCCGAGCAGCAGCGCGGGCACCGACACCACGTTGCGCTCGCCGCGCCGGACGGCGAGCAGCGCGCCCTCCTGCAGCAGCTGGCGCACCTTGGTGTCGGCCACGCCGAGCCGGTCCGCGACGTCCGGGACGGTCAGCCACTCGTCGACGAGGGTCTCCAGGTCATCCACGGCACCAGCCTGCCACGCCACCCGCGACCACCGCGCACCGTCACCCGGGACGACGAATCACACCGGTGTAACTCTTGTCCGGCAACGCATCTCGTGTACCGTCGATCGTCGTACCACTGGTCACACCCGTCACACGCGTCTCACGAAGACGCACTTCCCCGGCTCGAGGAGACCCCCATGGCGCCCATCGTCACGGCCGCCATCGCGACCGCCGCCGGCGCACCGCTGCTGCTCGGCGCCGGCGCCGGTCACTGGACGCACTACACCGTCAAGGACGGCGACACGGTCTGGGACATCGCCAGCCGGCACCGCACCGACGTGCGGACGCTGGTGCGCGCCAACCACCTCAGCGACGGCGGGCACCTGATCCGTGCCGGCGCCGTGCTGCGGGTCCCCGGCCGGGCGCACACCGCCGCCCGGACGCCGCACCAGCGTCCCGCCCGCACCGCGCGCTACGTGGTGCGCAGCGGCGACACCATCAGCGACATCGCGCAGCGGCTGCGGGTCTCCCCCGGCCGCCTGCTGCAGCTGAACCACCTGGACCAGCGCGGGCGGATCTACGCCGGCCAGCACCTCGCCGTCCCGGCCGACGCCCTGCGCGCCCGCGCCAAGGCCCGCGCCGCCGCGGTCGCCCGCGCGCGCTGGACGTCCTACCGCGTGCGCAGCGGCGACACCGTCAGCGCCATCGCGGTGCGGGTCGGCAGCTCGCAGGCCACGATCCTCAAGGCCAACCGGCTGCGGCCCTCGTCCGTCATCCACCCCGGCCAGCGCCTGCGGGTGCCGCGCCACGCGACGACCCGCGCGAGCAGCTCGAAGGCCTTCGACCACAACACCTTCGCCGGTCGCACCTACCCCGACGCGACGGTGCACGCGGCAGCGCTCAACCGGCACCGGCTGGCCAGCCGCGCCGTGCCGAGCCGCGAGGCGACCAAGCGCCTGATCACCAGCACCGCCCGGCGCTACGGCGTCGACCCCGCGCTGGCGCTGGCGGTGTCGTTCCAGGAGTCGGGCTGGAACCAGCGCCAGGTCTCGGTGGCCAACGCCATCGGCACGATGCAGGTCATCCCGTCGTCCGGGCGCTGGGCGAGCGACCTCGTCGGACGACGGCTCGACCTGCTCGACACCCGCGACAACGTCACGGCCGGCGTGGTGATCCTCAAGGCGCTCTCGGCGTCCGCGGCGAACCGCCACCAGGCCGTCGCCGGCTACTACCAGGGCCTGGCCTCGGTACGTCAGCACGGCATGCACGCGGACACGAAGCAGTACGTCCGCAGCGTCATGGCGCTCGTGCGCCGCTTCGGCTGAGCCGCGCGAGCGGGCTCGGGGTCCACGAACCCGGCAGGAGGCGACCGTAGACTCGTGGCCGTGGACGTGTCGGTGGCCGATCCTCTCGTCGGGCGTGTGCTCGACGGGCGCTACGCCGTGCGCTCGCGCATCGCGCGCGGCGGCATGGCCACCGTCTACCTCGCCGTCGACGAGCGGCTCGACCGCGAGGTCGCGGTCAAGGTCATGCACGACTCCCTGGTCGGCGACGACGACTTCGTGCGCCGCTTCACCCGCGAGGCGCGCTCGGCCGCCCGGCTGAACCACCACGGCGTGGTGCAGGTCTTCGACCAGGGCTTCCACGAGGGCGTCGCCTTCCTCGCCATGGAGTACGTGCCGGGCCGCACGCTGCGCGACGTCATGCGCGAGCGCGGCCCGATGAGCGCCGGCGAGGCCCTCGACCTGCTCGAGCCGGTGCTCGACGCGCTGGCCGCCGCGCACCGCGCGGGCATCGTGCACCGCGACGTCAAGCCCGAGAACGTGCTGATCGCGGACGACGAGCGGGTCAAGGTCGCCGACTTCGGCCTGGCGCGGGCGGTCGACGCCGGCACCGCGCACAGCCAGACCGGCGTGCTGCTCGGCACGGTCTCCTACCTCGCGCCCGAGCAGGTCGAGCGCGGCGTCGCCGACGCGCGCAGCGACGTCTACGCCGCCGGTGTGGTGCTGTTCGAGCTGCTCACCGGCAGCAAGCCGTTCGCCGGCGACACCCCCGTGCAGGTGGCCCTGCAGCACGTGTCCAGCCGCGTGCCCGCCCCGTCGTCCCGCGCGGCCGGCATCGACCCCGCGCTCGACGACCTGGTGCTGCTCGCCGCCGCCCGCGACCCCGACGACCGGCCGTCCGACGCCCGCGACCTGCTGATGGCGCTGCGCGAGACCCGCCGGCGCCTCGGCGGCGCGGCTCTCGACCGGCGTCCGACCCCGCTCGGCACCGAGCCGGGCGCAGCGCCGTCCAGCACCGGCGCGGACGTCGTCCCCACCGGACCGGCCCCGGCCGACCGCACGATGGCGCTGGACGCCCTCGGCCCCGTCGCCCTGCCCCCCGAGCCTCCCGACCGCGTGCGCCAGAAGGCCGACCGCGCACCTCGGCGCCGGCCCGGGCGCGTACGTGCGGGTGCCCACCGTCGTCGGGCTGACCCAGGCGGAGGCCGAGAAGGCCCTGGCCGCCCGCGGCCTGCACGACGACGTCAGCACCGCCTTCAGCGAGTCGGTCACCCGCGGCACCGTGGTCTCGGCCGACCCCACCGACGGCGGCAGGCTGCGAAAGGGCGGCACCGTCGACCTGGTCGTCTCCAAGGGCCCCGAGCGCTACGCCGTGCCGCGGCTGGCCGGGCTCACCGAGGACGCCGCGCGCGCCGCGATCACCGCCGCGCACCTGGAGGTCGGCGCCGTCAGCCGCCAGTTCTCCAGCACCGTGCCGGACGGCTCGGTCATCAAGGGCTCGCTCACCACGGGCGCCAAGGTGCGACCGGGCACCACGGTCGACCTCGTCGTCAGCCGTGGCCGCGAGCCGGTGGCGGTCGCCAGCTGGGTGGGCAAGCCGGCCGACCAGGCCGTCGCGGCGCTCAAGGCGTCGGGCCTGAAGGTCACGACCACGCAGGCGTTCGACGACGAGGTGGCCCAGGGCTCGGTCGTCAGCCAGAAGCCCGGCGCCGGGACGGCGTTCAAGGGCGACACCGTGCGGCTCGTGGTGTCCAAGGGCCCGCACCTGGTGCCGGTGCCGCGGGTGGTGGGCCGCCAGGTCGACCAGGCGCGGGCGACGCTCGAGCAGCTGGGCTTCCAGGTCGAGGTGCGCAAGATCCTCGGCGGGTACTTCGGCAGCGTCCGCTCGCAGAGCCCGCGCGCCGACAGCCAGGCGCCGTACGGCTCCACCGTCGTCCTGACCGTCGTCTGACGGCGCCGCACCCGCCGTGAGCGAAGGACTCGTCCTCCCCGACCCGCCGCACCCGCCGGACACCCGGCGCAGCACGACGGCGGCCGCGGTGCTGCTCGTCTCCGTGACCGCCGTGTGGGGCAGCACGTTCGTCATGATCAAGGACGTCGTCCGCGACGTGCCCGTCCTGGACTTCCTCGCCGAGCGCTTCGTCATCGCGGCGGTCGTCATGGTGCTGGTCTTCTGGCGCCCGCTGCGGCGGCTGGCCCGGCAGCAGGTGCGCCAGGGCGTCGCGCTCGGCGTGGTCTACGGCCTGGCCCAGATCCTGCAGACGTACGGCCTGGCGCACACGTCGGCAGCGGTCAGCGGCTTCGTCACCGGCATGTACGTCGTCCTGACGCCGGTGCTCGGCGCGCTGCTGCTGCGGCAGAAGGCGCCCGCCACGACGTGGTTCGCGGTGCTGCTGTCGACCGCGGGGCTGGCGCTGCTGGCGCTCAACGGGCTCTCGGTCGGCGGCGGCGAGCTGCTGGTGCTGGCCTCCGCCCTGCTCTACGCGTTGCACATCGTGGCGCTCGGCGCGTGGTCGGGCGCGCGCGACGCCCTGGGGCTGGCCACGGTCCAGATGGTCGCGATCGCCGTGCTGTGCGCCGTCGCGGCCGCACCGCACGGCTACACCACTCCCCCGACGACGGGTGGCTGGCTGGCGGTCGTCTACACCGCCATTCTCGCCGGCGCGGCAGCGCTGGTGGCGCAGACCTGGGCGCAGGCCCACCTCACGGCCACGCGCGCCGCCATCATCATGACCATGGAGCCGGTGTTCGCCGCGCTCTTCGCGGTGGCGCTCGGCGGCGAGCACCTCACCGCCCGGATGCTCGGCGGCGGTCTGCTCGTGCTGGCCGCGATGTACGTCGTCGAGCTCACTCCTGGTAGGACCAGCGCTCCTCGCGCCAGGCGTCGGCGACGCCGTGGTACCCCCGCTGCTCCCAGAACCCCCGACCGGGCTCGGTGAGGTACTCGATCCCGCGCACCCACTTGGGTCCCTTGTAGCCGTACAGGTGCGGGACGACGAGCCGCAGCGGCCAGCCGTGCTCGGGCGTGAGCGGCTCGCCGCCGTGGTGCGTCGCGAGCAGGGCGCGCGGCGACGCGAGGTCCTCGAGCCGCAGGCTCGCGGAGTACCCGTACTCGGCCCACACCATGACGTGCTCGGCACCCGCGGCCGGGGGGAACGCGTCCAGCAGGGTGCGCGCCGCCACGCCCTGCCAGACGTTGCCCGGCACCGTCCAGCGCGTGACGCAGTGCAGGTCGCCGGTGACCGTGGTGCGCGGCAGGGCCGCGAACGCGGCGGCGTCGAGCACGTGGTCGGCGCCGTCCTCGGTGGCGCCGGTGACCGTGAGGTCCCACCGCTCGCCCCGGTCGGCGGGCACCGGCCCGTAGTGCATCACGGGCCAGCCGTTCGCGAGGCGCTGGCCGGGCGGGAGCGCCCGGTCGTCGGCGTGGCTCACGTCCCGATCCTGGCAGAGCACCGGCGGACGGACCCCGCCGGTCGCGGCCTCACGCCGACAACGCCTCCGGGAGCACGCGGGCCGCGTGGTCAGCACCGGCGTCGTCGACGTCCAGGTGCGTGACGAGCCGGACGACGCGCGGACCGAGCGCCGAGACGCGAACTCCTTGCGCCGCAGCGGTCTCGGCGAAGGCCGGAGCCGCCAGGCCGACGGCGGACAGGTCGAGCACCACGATGTTGGTGCGCACCTGGTCGGGGTCGACGACATCCGGTGCGGCCGCGGCGCACGCCTGCGCGATCGCCTGCGCGTGCGCGTGGTCGTCGGCCAGCCGGTCGACGTGGTGGTCGAGCGCGTGCAGCCCGGCAGCTGCCAGCACGCCGACCTGCCGCATCCCGGCGCCGTAGCGCTTGCGCCAGACCCGGGCCTCGGCCGCCCGCTCGGCGCTGCACGCCAGCACCGACCCCACCGGCGCGCCGAGGCCCTTGCTCAGGCAGACCGAGACGGTGTCGAACAGCGAGCCCCACTCGTGCAGCGGCTCGCCCGTCGCGACGTGGGCGTTCCACAGCCGGGCGCCGTCGAGGTGCAGCCGCACGCCGGTGCCCTCGACACCGGCTCGCAGCGCCCGAGCCTGCTCGAGGGGCTGCACGGTGCCGCCGCCGAAGTTGTGCGTGTTCTCGACCGCGATCGCCGCGGTCGAGACGAGGTACGGCCCGGCGTCCGGCGCCATGAGCGCCAGCGGCACCGCGGCGTCGAGCAGCCCGCGCTCGCTGGGCCAGGTGCGGGTGGTGATCCCGCTGAAGACGGCGGCGGCGCCGAGCTCGGCCCGGGCCACGTGCGCCGTGACGTCGCACAGCAGCTCCTCGCCGGGCTTCACCAGCAGCCGCAGCCCCAGCTGGTTGGCGAGCGAGCCGGTCGGCGTGAACACCCCGGCCTCGTGGCCGAGCAGCTCGGCCACGCGCCGCTCGAGCCGGTCGACCGTGGGATCCTCGCCGTAGACGTCGTCACCGACCTCGGCCTGCGCCATGGCCGTGCGCATCGCCTCGGTCGGGCGCGTGACGGTGTCGCTGCGCAGGTCGACGAGCATCAGCGCGCCGTCACCGGGCCGCGAGCATCTCGGCCACGAGGAACGCGACCTCCAGGCTCTGCTGGTGGTTCAGCCGCGGGTCGCACACCGACTCGTACCGCGTCGACAGCGCCTGCTCGTCGATCTGCTCGAACCCGCCGAGGCACTCGGTGACGTCGGAGCCGGTGAGCTCGAGGTGGACGCCGCCCGGCACGGTACCCAGCGCCTGGTGCACCTCGAAGAAGCCGCGCAGCTCGTCGACGATGTCGTCGAAGCGCCGCGTCTTGTAGCCGGTCGGCGACTCGAAACCGTTGCCGTGCATGGGATCGCAGATCCACAAGACCTGGCCCTCGGCCTCGGCGACCGTCTCGACGAGGGCGGGCAGCGCGTCGCGCACCTTGGGCGCGCCCATGCGGCTGATGAAGGTCAGCCGGCCGGGCTCGCGGTCGGGGTCGAGCCGGTCGATCAGCTCGAGCACGTCGTCGCGCGACGTCGACGGGCCGAGCTTGACACCGATCGGGTTGCGCACGCGCGAGAGCAGGTCGACGTGCGCGCCGTCCAGCTGGCGGGTGCGCTCGCCGATCCAGACGAAGTGGCCGGACACGTCGTAGGGGTCGCCCGTGCGCGAGTCGATGCGGGTGAGGGCGCGCTCGTACTCGAGCAGCAGCGCCTCGTGGCTGGCGTAGAACGCGACGGTGCGCAGCGCGTCGAAGTCGGCGCCGCACGCGTCCATGAACTTCATGGCCTTGTCGATGTCGCGCGCCATGACCTCGTAGCGCGCCTTGGCGGTGTTGCCGACGAAGCCGCGGTTCCACTCGTGCACCTGGCGCAGGTCGGCGAAACCGCCCTGGGTGAAGGCCCGGATGAGGTTCAGCGTCGCGCTGCTCGCGTGGTATGCCTGCACCAGCCGGGCGGGGTCGTGCCGCCGCGCCTCGGCGGTGAACGCGTAGTCGTTGACCGCGTCCCCGCGGTAGGCCGGCAGCGTCACGTCGCCGCGGGTCTCGAGGTCGCTGCTGCGCGGCTTGGCGAACTGCCCGGCCATGCGCCCCAGCTTGACCACCGGCAGGCTCGCGCCGTAGGTCAGCACGACGGCCATCTGCAGCACCGTCTTGATCCGGTCGCGGATGTCGTCGGCGTTGGTGCCGGTGAAGGTCTCGGCGCAGTCGCCGCCCTGCAGCACGAAGGCCTCGCCGCGCGCGGCCGCGGCGAGCCGGTCGCGCAGCTCGTCGCACTCACCGGCGAACACCAGCGGCGGGCTCGAGCGCAGCGTCTCGACGGCCTTCGCGACCGCCTCGGCGTCGTCCCAGCGCGGCTGCTGCGCGGCCGGCAGCCCGCGCCAGACGTCGAGCCCGTCGAGCACCTGGGCGGCGCGGTCGGCGCGCCCGCCCGGCGCGGCGGCCGTCGTCCCGGTGTGCAGGCTGTCGAGGCTCACCGCACCAGGGTAGGTCCCCGCCGCGGCCGCCCGGCGCGCGGTCCGGATGACGGGACCTGGGTCCCGCCCCGCGGACCGGGGCGCCGGGCGGCGGTCGTGGGGCCGGTCAGCCGCCGGAGCTGAACGCCGCGTCGAACGCCGCGGACGGCGGGTCGAACGCGAGCCGCCGGACGAACTCGAGCGCCTCGGGCGCGCCGACCAGGCGGTCCATGCCGGCGTCCTCCCACTCCACCGAGATCGGGCCGTCATACCCGATGGTGTTGAGCATCCGGAAGCACGCCTCCCACGGGACGTCGCCGTGACCGGTCGACACGAAGTCCCACCCGCGGCGGGGATCGGCCCAGGCGAGGTGCGAGCCCATGCGGCCGTTGCGGCCGTTGCCGACCTGGCGCTTCGCGTCCTTGCAGTCCACGTGGTAGATCCGGTCCTTGAAGTCCCAGAGGAACCCCACCGGGTCGAGGTCCTGCCAGACGAAGTGGCTCGGGTCCCAGTTGAGCCCGAACGCCGGGCGGTGCCCGACCGCCTCGAGGGCGGCGACCGTCGTCCAGTAGTCGTAGGCGATCTCGCTCGGGTGCACCTCGTGGGCGAACCGCACGCCGACCTCGTCGAAGACGTCGAGCACCGGGTTCCAGCGGTCGGCGAAGTCCGCGTACCCGGCGTCCACCATCGCCTGCGGCACCGGCGGGAACATCGCGACCGTCTTCCAGATGCTCGACCCGGTGAAGCCGACGACGGTGTCGACGCCCATGGCCCGCGCGGCGCGCGCGGTCGCCTTCATCTCCTCGGCCGCGCGCTGCCGCACGCCCTCCGGGTCGCCGTCGCCCCACACCCGCGGCGAGAGGATGTCGCGGTGGCGCGCGTCGATCGGGTCGTCGCACACCGCCTGCCCGGTCAGGTGGTTGGAGATCGCGAAGACCTGCAGGCCGTGCTTCTCCAGCACCGCGTGCCGGTCGCGGACGTACGCCTCGTCCTCGGCCGCCCGGACGACGTCCAGGTGGTCGCCCCAGCAGGCGATCTCGAGGCCGTCGTAGCCCCACTCGCCGGCGAGCCGGGCGACCTCCTCGAACGGCAGGTCGGCCCACTGGCCGGTGAACAGCGTGATCGGTCGTGCCATGTCCGCTCTCCCTGTGCCTAGACCTGGTCCTGGACCTGCTGCCACGCGCCCGACGCCGCCGACGTCTCGACGGCGGCGAGCACCTTCTGCACCTGCAGCCCGTCCGCGAAGGACGGCGCGGGGTCGCGCCCGGCCGCGACGTCACCCACGAGGTCGACGACCTGGTGGGTGAACGCGTGCTCGTAGCCGAGCAGGTGCCCCGCCGGCCACCAGCCGCCGACGTACGGGTGCGAGGGCTCGGTCACCAGCACTCGCCGGAACCCTGCCACCTCGGCGTCCTCGGTGTGGTCGTGGAACCACAGCTCGTTCATCTGCTCGAAGTCGAAGGCGATGCTGCCCGCGCTGCCGTTGACCTCCAGCCGGATGGCGTTCTTGCGACCGCTCGCGAACCGGGTGGCCTCGAAGACGCCCAGCACGCCCTGCTCGAGCCGGGCGAGGAACACGGCGGCGTCGTCGACGGTCACCTCGCCGGTCTCGGTGCCTCCGCGTCCTCCCAGCTGGCCCTGCTCGACCGGCAGGGGTCGCTCGGTCACGAACGTCTCGAGCGCCGCCGTCACCGACGTGACGTCGAGGCCGGTGACGTGCTGCACCAGGTCGACGACGTGCGCCCCGATGTCGCCGAGCGCCCCGGACCCGGCGCGCTCCTTCTGCAGCCGCCACGAGAGCGGCGACGCGGGGTCGCTCAACCAGTCCTGCAGGTACTGCGCTCGCACGTGCCGGATCGTGCCCAGCCGCCCCTGCTGCACCAGCTGCCGGGCCAGCGCGATGGCCGGCACGCGGCGGTAGGTGAAGCCCACCATCGACCGGACGCCTTGCGCCGCAGCGGCTTCTGCGGCGTCGACCATCGCCTGCGCCTCGGCGACGCTGTTGGCGAGCGGCTTCTCGCACAGCACGTGCCGCCCGGCCTCGAGCGCCGCGATCGAGATCTCGGCGTGCGTGTCCCCCGGGGTGCAGACGTCGACCAGCTGGACGTCGTCGCGCCGCAGCAGCTCCTTCCAGTCGCCGACCACGTCGCGCCACCCGAACTTGCGGGCGGTCTCCCCGGCGGCCGCGGTGTCGCGCCCGCAGAGCACGTTCATCGCGGGGTGCACCGGCAGGTCGAAGAACGCCGGCGCGTTGCGCCACGCCTGCGAGTGCGCGGCCCCCATGAACGCGTAGCCGACCATCCCGACGCCGAGGGACCCCTCCCCCGACGCGCTCACGACTCGAAGCCCAGCGGCAGGTAGTCCTTCACGTTGTCCTTGGTGATGGTGGCCGACGACAGGGTGATCGACGACGGCACCTCCTTCTCGACCAGGTCGCCCATGCCCTTGCTCTGCCCGACGAGCCGGGCCAGCGAGATGGCGCTGGACGCCATGGTCGGGCTGTAGGTCACCGTGGCCTTCAGCACCGTGTTGTCGGCCTGGATGTCGCGCATGGCGTTGGCCGAGCCGGCGCCGCCGACCATGAAGAACTCCGAGCGGTTCGCCTGCTTGATGGCCGCCAGCACGCCGAGGCCCTGGTCGTCGTCGTGGTTCCACAGGGCGTCGAGCTTGGGCGCGGCCTGCAGCAGGTTGGCCGTCACGCGCTGCCCGCCCTGCACCGTGAAGTCCGCGGCCTGGCGGGGCCCGACCTTGAACCCGTGGGTGGCGAGCGCGTCCTTGAAGCCCTGGCTGCGCTGCTGCGTCAGCGGCAGGCTGTCGATGCCGGCGATCTCGCCGATGACGGGGTTCGAGACACCCTTCGACTTCAGGGTCTCGGCGACGTAGTTGCCCGCGCTGACGCCCATGCCGTAGTTGTCGCCGCCGATCCAGGTCCGGTACGCGAGCGGGGTGTCGAAGACGCGGTCGAGGTTGATGACCGGGATGCCGGCCTCCATCGCCTTGCGCGCCACCGCGGTCAGCTGCTTGCCGTCGTTCGGCAGCAGCACCAGCACGCCGACCTTCTTGTTGATGAGCGTCTCGACCGCCGCGATCTGCTGGGCGATGTCGTTGGTGGGGTTGACGGCCTCGAAGGTGACGTCCTCGTACTGGCCGGCCTGGGCCTTGGCGTTGTTGGCGATCGCGGCGATCCAGCCGTGGTCGGCCGCGGGCGCCGAGAAGCCGATGGTCACCTGCTTGCCCTTGGCGGCGTTGTCACCGGCCGCCGCCGCGACGTTGGCCGTGGAGGTGCCGCCGTCCTTGCTGTTGCTGGTGCAGGCAGCGAGGGCCGCGGCACCGAGGGCTCCGGCTCCGACGAGGAAGCCCCGCCGCCGGAGGGTCGAGGTCTGCAGCTCGGTCATGTCGCGATCTCCTTGGTGGTGTCTGGGTCTGACGGGGTGGTGCACGAGGGTGTGACGGGGTGTGGTGCCGGCGCCGCAGCGCCGGAACCGTTGTGGGAGACGGGTTCTATGGAGAGGTGGACGTGCGCTGGGCGCGGGCCTGGAAGAGCACCGCGGCCACGATGATCACGCCCTTGGCGATGTTCTGGACCTCGGTGGCCAGGTTGTTGAGGATGAACAGGTTGGTGATGGTCGTGAAGACCAGGACGCCGAGGATCGAGCCGACGAGGGTGCCGCGCCCGCCGCTCAGCAGCGTGCCGCCGATGATGACCGCGGCGATGGCGTCGAGCTCGTAGAGCGTGCCGTGGGTGCTCGACCCGGTGGTGGTGAGCGAGGCGATCATGATGGCCGCGATGCCGCAGCACAGACCCGAGACGACGTACAGCAGCATCGTGTGGCGCTTGACGTCGACGCCGGCGAGCCGGGCCGCCTCGGCGTTGCCGCCGATGGCGAACGTGCGCCGGCCGAACGTCGTCCGGTTGAGCAGCACCCAGCCCACCGCGACGACGACCGCGAACACGTAGACCAGCAGCGGCACGCCCAGCAGCCGCGTGGTCGCGATGTCGTTGATGGCGTTCTGGGTGACGATCTGGCTCTGCTTGCGCGAGATCCGCTCGGCCAGGCCCTGCGCCGAGATGAGCATCGCGAGGGTGGCGATGAAGGGCACGATGCGGCCGTAGGCGATCAGCACGCCGTTGACCAGTCCCGCCCCGGCGCCGACGAGCAGCGCGCACATCACCATCGCCCACGGCCCGTAGGACTGCGTCGCCACCGTCGTGGCCCACACCGACGCCAGCGCCATGACCTTGCCGACCGACAGGTCGATGCCGCCGCCGATGATGACGAACGTCGCCCCCACGGTGATGACGCCGATGACCGACGCCGACGTGAGGATCGTCAGCACGTTCGAGCGCGTGGCGAAGGTGTCGGCCGTCGCGACCCCGATGATGCAGAGCACCACCAGCACCCCCACGAGCCCGAGGTTGCGCCCGACGCTGCTGTCCATGACCCGGGCCCAGCGGGACGTCGGCCGGGCGGCCTCGCGGGCGACCCGTTCGACCCGGCTGCTCTCGTCGGCGGCCGGTACCTCGGCGGGGGTCGCCTCGGTGCTCCTGACGTCGCTCATGCTGCGGTCCCTTCCATGACGAGGTCGAGCACGCGGCTCTCGTCGAGCTCGGTGGACGGCGCCTCGTGCACCACGCGGCCCTCGCGCAGGACGAGCACCCGGTGGCTGAGGCCCAGCACCTCGGGCACCTCGCTGGACACCAGGACGACGGCCACCCCCTCGGCGGCCAGCCGGTGCACCAGCTGGTAGATCTCGGTGCGCGCGCCGACGTCGACGCCGCGCGTCGGCTCGTCGAGCAGCAGCACCTTGCAGCCGCGCATCAGCCACCGGCCGAGGACGACCTTCTGCTGGTTGCCGCCCGACAGCGTGCCGACCGGCCGGCGCGGGTCGGCCGGGCGGACGTCGAGCTGCTCGGTCACCTCGCGCGCGGCCTCGATCTCGGCCTTCTCGCGGACGAACGAGCCGCGGGCGAAGCGCCGCAGGCTGGCCAGGGACACGTTGCGGTACACCGGTTCTGAGAGCAGCAGCCCCTGCGACTTGCGCTCCTCCGGGCACAGGCCGAGCCCCGCGCGCACCGCCGAGACGACGGACCCCGGCCGCAGCGCCCGGCCGGCGACCCGCACCGTGCCCGACGACGACCGGCGGGCGCCGAACACGGTCTCGAGCACCTCGGACCGACCGGCTCCCACCAGGCCCGCGATGCCGACGACCTCGCCCGCCCGCACCGAGAACGACACGTCCGAGAACTCGCGCGGCCGCGACAGCCCCTGGACGTCGAGCACCACCTCGCCCACCGGCGTCTCGCGCGGCGGGAAGACGTACTCGATGCTGCGGCCCGTCATCAGCCGGATCACGTCGGCCGTCGGGGTGCTGCGCGCGGGCAGGTTCTGCGCGACGGTGCGGCCGTCCTTGAGCACCGTCACCCGGTGGCCGATCTCGCGGATCTCCTCGAGCCGGTGCGAGATGTACACGACCGCGACGCCCTGCGCCGTCAGCTCGCGGACGACGCCGAACAGCCCGCGCACCTCCTCGGGGTCGAGCACGGCCGACGGCTCGTCCATGACGATCAGCCGCGCGTCGCGCGACAGCGCCCGCGCCACGCTGACGATCTGCTGGCCGGCCGCCGACAGGCGCCCCAGCTCGCGGCGCGGCGAGATCTCGGGGTGGCCGAGCCGCTCGAGCAGGCCCCGGGTAAGCCGCTCGGCGTCGGCCGGCCGGCTCAGCCCGAGGCGCGACGGCTCGTGCCCCAGCACGACGTTCTCGGCGACGGTCAGGCCCGGCACGAGGTCGAGCTCCTGGTGGATCGTCGCGATGCCCACGGCGTCCGCGGCGTGCGGCGACGGCAGCTGCACCGGCTCGCCCTGCCAGCGCACCTCGCCGTCGTCCGGGCGGTGGACGCCCGACAGCACCTTGATCAGCGTCGACTTGCCCGCGCCGTTCTGGCCCAGCAGGCAGTGCACCTCGCCCGCCTCGACGTCGAGGTCGACGCCGTCGAGCGCCCGCACGCCGGGGAACTCCTTGACGATGCCGCGCATCTGCAGCAGCGGTCCGCTCATGCCCGGCTCCCCGAGACGGTCGAGTACAGCTGGTCGCTGATGGTGCGAGCCGCGCCGATGACGCCCGCGGCGCCGTCCAGCTCGCTGATGACGATCGGCAGGTTGCCCGTGGCGAGCGGCAGCGAGCGCTGGTAGACGACGCTGCGCACCTGGGCGAGCAGCTCGTGGCCCAGACCCGTGACGCCGCCGCCCAGCACGACCAGCCCGGGGTTGAAGAAGCTGACGAGCGAGGCGAGCACCTCGCCCAGCACGCGGCCGCCGCTGCGCACCATCGCCACCGCCTCGGGGTCGCCGGCCTCGGCGGCGGCGCCGACGTCGGCCGCGCTCAGCGACCCCGTCTGCTCCAGCCGCTCGGCGAGGAACACCGAGCGGCCCGAGCGCGCCGCCGTCGTGGCGTCGCGACGCAGCGCCGCGCCGCCGAAGTAGGCCTCGAGGCAGCCGACGTTGCCGCAGGTGCAGACCGGGCCGGCGTCGTCGACCTGGATGTGCCCGATGTCGCCGGCCGACCCGTTGACGCCGCGGTAGACCTCGCCGCGGACGACCACGCCGCAGCCGATGCCGGTGCCGATCTTGACGAACAGGAAGTCCTGGGCGCGGCGCGCGATGCCGGCGTGCTTCTCGCCCAGCGCCATGATGTTCACGTCGTTGTCGACGACGACCGGGCAGCCGAGCGCGGTGGCGAACCGCTCGCGCACCGGGTAGCCGTTCCAGCCGGGCATGATCGGCGGCGACACCGGCTCGCCGCGGTCGAAGTTCACCGGGCCGGGCACGCCGACGCCCACGCCGGCCAGCACCGTGCCGGGCTCGTCGGCCAGCAGCTTGCGGGCCAGGTCCAGCGCGCGGTCGAGGACGACGTCCGGGCCGAGCCGCACGTCGACGTCCTCGCGCAGGTGGCCGAGCACCTCGAGCTGGGCGTCGGCCAGCGCGACGTCGACCGAGGTCGCGCCGATGTCGACGCCGAGCAGCCGGGTGCGCGAGCTGAGCGCCAGGGCAGTGGAGCGGCGGCCGCCGCGCGAGGCGGCCAGGCCGGTGGCCTCGACGAGCCCGAGCTCGATCAGCCGGTCGACCTCGGCCGCGAGCTTGGTGCGGGACAGCTCGACGCCGTCCCCGAGCTCGGCCCGCGAGCGCGGCCCCTCGTCGCGCAGCCGGCGCAGCAGCGCCACCTGGTGACGGTTCTCGGGTCGCTGCAGGGTCATCGTCGTCCCTCCGGGACCGGCCCCTGGTGGGCCGGTGGTCGGGACGATAGAGGGCTTTGACCGCGACCCGCAATACCTTTCGCTGAAATCAGCAGAAGTTCGGTCGCGGACCGGTCAAAGCGGTCAGCCGAAGAAGACCTGCGCCTCCGCGTAGCGCTCCGGCGGCACCGTCTTGAGCTCGGCCGTGGCCTCCGACAGCTGCACCCGCACGACGTCGGTGCCGCGCAGCGCGACCATCGTGCCGAAGGCCCCGTCGTGCACGGCGTCGATCGCCGCGAGCCCGAACCGGGTCGACAGCACGCGGTCGTAGGCCGTGGGCGAGCCGCCGCGCTGGGTGTGACCCAGGACGACCGCGCGGGTCTCGCGGCCGGTCTTCTCCTCGACCTGCCCGGCCAGCCAGGTGCCGACGCCGCCCAGCCGCACGTGCCCGAACGCGTCGACCTCGCCGGCCGTCAGCACCTCGGCCCCGCCGGTGGGCACCGCGCCCTCGGCCACCACGACGATCGCGGCGCGCTCGCGGTCGAAGCGCTGCTGCACCCAGGCGCACACCTGGTCGGGGTCGAACGGCACCTCGGGCAGCAGGATCGCGTCCGCTCCCCCGGCCAGCCCCGAGTGCAGCGCGATCCAGCCGGCGTGCCGGCCCATCACCTCGACGACCACGGCCCGGTGGTGGGATTCGGCGGTGGTGCGCAGCCGGTCGATCGCCTCGGTGGCGATCGACACCGCGGTGTCGAAGCCGAACGTGTAGTCGGTGGCGCCCAGGTCGTTGTCGATGGTCTTGGGCACGCCGACGACGCCGATGCCGTCGTCCGTCAGCCGCTTGGCCACGCCGAGCGTGTCCTCCCCGCCGATCGCGACCAGCGCGTCGACCCCGGCGGCCGCGAGGTTCTCGCGGATCCGGTCGACGCCGCCGTCGACCTTGTACGGGTTGGTGCGCGAGGAGCCGAGGATCGTGCCGCCCAGCGGCAGGACGTCCTCGACGTCGTCCGTCGTCAGCGAGCGGGTCAGCCCCTCGAGCGGGCCGCGCCAGCCGTCCTTGAACCCGACGAACTCGTGGCCCAGACCCGTGCCCTTGCGGACGACGGCGCGGATGACGGCGTTGAGGCCGGGGCAGTCCCCGCCCCCCGTGAGGATTCCGATGCGCATGCCGCGGAGCCTAGCCAGGCCGGGCGCGGCGCGGCGACGGCGCGACCACCAGTCGGACGTCGCACGGCCGGGCTAGGGTCGCGCCATGACCTTCTCCGTCGTCGGCCGGGACGGCGACGCCTACGGCGTCGCGGTGGCCAGCAAGTTCCTCGCGGTGGGCTCGGCCGTGCCGGCGGCCGAGGCCGCCGTCGGCGCCGTCGCCACCCAGGCGTACGCCAACCTCTCCTACCGCCCGGACGGCCTGTCGCTGCTGCGCCAGGGCCGCTCGAGCGAGGACACCCTGCGCGAGCTCACCGACGCGGACGACGGGCGGGCCCAGCGCCAGGCCGGCGTGGTGTCGGCGTCGGGTGGGGCGAGCTTCACCGGCCCGGAGTGCCACGACTGGGCCGGCGGGCGCAGCGGGGCCGACTACGCGGTGCAGGGCAACATCCTGGTCGGCGAGCAGGTGGTCGAGGCGATGGAGCAGACCTGGCTCGCGTCGTCCGGGCGGCCGCTGGCCGAGCGCCTGCTCGACGTCCTGGCCGCGGGCGACGCCGCGGGGGGCGACAAGCGCGGCCGGCAGAGCGCCGCAATCGTGGTGGCGCGCCCCGGCGCCGGCTACGGCGGCGACGACACCGAGCTCGACCTGCGGGTCGACGACCACGAGACACCGGTCGAGGAGCTGCGCCGGCTGCACGACCTGCACGCGCTGTACTTCGGCGAGCCCGACCCCGACGCGCTGCTGCCGCTCACCGGCGAGGTGGCCGACGAGGTGCGCACCCTGCTGGCCCGGCTCGGTCACCAGGGCGACGACCTCGACCAGCTGCTCGACGACTGGGCGGGCTCGGCCAACTTCGAGATGCGGCTGCGGCCGGGCTCGGTCGACCCGGTGGTGCTCGAGCAGCTGCGCGCCGGCCGCACCTGAGCCGGCCGGGAGCCAGCGCGGTCAGCGCTCGGGGCCGTCCAGACCGCGCTCGAGGGCGTAGCGCACCAGCTCGACCCGGTTGTGCAGCTGCAGCTTGCCGAGGGTGTTCTGCACGTGGTTCTGCACCGTGCGGTGCGAGATGACCAGCCGCTCGGCGATCTGCTTGTACGACAGGCCGGTCGCCACCAGCCGCAGCACCTCGGTCTCGCGGTCGGTGAGCCGCGCGTCCTGCTCGCCCGGCTCGGCCGGGCGGTCGGCCATCCGCCGGAACTCGCCCAGCACCAGCCCGGCCAGCCCGGGCGTGAACACCGGGTCGCCCTCGGCCGTGCGCCGGACGGCGTCGACGAGCTCCTCGCGCGACGCCGACTTGACCAGGTAGCCGGTGGCGCCGGCCTTGACCGCCTCGAGCACGTCGCGCTGCTCGCCGCTGGCCGAGAGCACCAGCACCCGCACCCCGGGCACGGCCGCGACGATCTGCCGGGTGGCCTCGACCCCGTCGGTGCCGGGCATCTGCAGGTCGGTGACGACGACGGCCGGGCGGGTGGCGCGGGCCCGGCGCACGGCCTCGTCGCCGTCCGCAGCGGTGGCGACGACCGCGAAGCCGGCGTCGCCCAGGTCGCGCGCCACGGCGTCGCGCCACATCGGGTGGTCGTCGGCGACCAGCACGCTCACGCCCGGCTCGCCCACCGCCCGCTCGCTGTCCCCCTGGTCGCTCACGGCGCCACCCTACGAGGGACCGTCAGCCGCACCTCGGTCCCCTCGCCGGGCGTGCTGCGGACGTCGGCGCTGCCGCCGAGCTCGGCCAGCCGGCCGCGCACGCTGAGGCCGCCGTCCAGCCGTCCGTCGTCCGCGGCCGGCTCGAGCCGGCCGAGCGCGAAGCCGGCGCCGTCGTCGCGCACGGTGACCTCGACCTGCTCGCCGGTGTCGTCGACCAGCACCCAGGCGCGGGCGGTCGGGCCGGCGTGCCGCGCCACGTTGTCCAGCGCCGCGTACACGGCGGCGGCGAGCCGCTCGGCCAGCTCGCGCGCGAGCTCGACCGGGTCGGCCGGCAGCACGACCGTCGTCCGCGGGTCGTCGGTGGCGACCAGGGCGCGCTGGTCGACGACGTCCGGGCGGCCGCCCGGCCCGCTCACGCCGGCGGGCTCCGGGCGCGAGGACACGAGCGCGCGCAGCCGGCGCTCCTGCTCGCCGGCCAGGGTGCCGAGCTCCTCGGTCGGGCCGCCGATCTCGCGGGCCCGGCGCTGCACGAAGGCGAGCACCTGCAGCACCGAGTCGTGGATGTCGCGGGCCAGCCGCTCGCGCTCGACGGTCGCGGCCTCGCGCGCGAGCGCCTGCCGCAGCGCCAGGTGGCCGCGGCGGAACAGGTCCGCGCAGTAGCCCACGATCGAGCCCAGCAGCACCAGCAGGACGTTGTTGTGCAAGGTGTTCCCGCCCAGCCGGCCGGCCACCACGACGTCGACGGTGGCGATGCACAGCCCGGCCAGCAGCCCGCCGCGCATGCCCTGCCACACCGCGAACGAGATGACCGGCGTGGCCGCCCACACGGTCGGCAGCGTGGGCGCGCCCTCGGCGATGCGGGCCGGGGTGTCGACGGCCAGCGTCAGCAGCGCCAGACCGGCGGCGAGCACCAGGTCGGCGACCAGCGTCGCCGCCCGGCGCGGTCGCGGCCGCAGCCAGAAGGACGCCGTCCACGCCGTCATCACCGCCATCGCGACCCAGGCCAGGGCCGGGCGGCGCAGCTCGTCGGCCGTCATCGCGGTGTTGGCCACCGCGTAGAGCAGGCTGAGCGTGCGGAAGACGTCGACCCCGCGCCAGAGCGGGTCCTCGACCGCGGCCGTGCCGGACGTCGGCGGGCCGGCCGTGCGGGTCACCCCGCCGCGCGCGTGGGCGGGTCGGCCTGCTCGTCGGTCGACGCGCCGGACCCGTCGCCGCGGACCACCGCGTCGGCGTCCGCCGCCTGCTCGGCCGCGGTGACGTCGGTGAGCTCGGCCGGGGCCTCGTCGACCAGGCCGTCGGTGCCGCCGTCGTCCGACTCGTCCTCGGGGTCGCCCGGCAGCGAGACGGTGCGGCCGCGCTTGGCCGCGGCCAGCCGCTCCTTCATCGACGCGGCGTAGACGTCGACGTACTCCTGGTCGCTGAGCTGCATGAGCTCGTACATGATCTCGTCGGTGATCGAGCGCAGGACGAAGCGGTCGCCCTCCATGCCCTCGTAGCGCGAGAAGTCGAGCGGCTTGCCGATCTTGACGCCGATCCGCACGATCTTCGGCAGCTTGCGGCCGATGGGCTGGGCCTCGGCGGTGCCCACCATGGCCACCGGCAGCACGGGGACCTTGCCCTCGAGCGCCATCCGCGCCACGCCGGTCTTGCCGCGGTAGAGGCGGCCGTCGGGCGAGCGCGTGCCCTCGGGGTAGATGCCGAGCAGGTCGCCGCGGCCGAGCACCTTCAGGCCCGTGCGCAGCGCTGCCTCGCTGGCCCGGCCGCCGGAGCGGTCGACGGGGAGCTGGTCGGCGAGGCGGAAGAACAGCGCGGTGGCCCGGCCCTTGGGACCGCGGCCGGTGAAGTAGTCGGCCTTGGCCAGGAAGGTGACCTTCCGGTCGAGCAGCAGCGGCAGGAAGATCGAGTCCGAGAACGAGAGGTGGTTGCTCGCCAGGATCGCGCCGCCCTCGGTGGGGACGTTGTCGACGCCGGTGACCCACGGCCGGAAGATCAGCCGCAGCACGGGGCCGAGGACGACCGTCTTCATGAACCAGTAGAACACCGGGCCTCCCTCCTGCTGCGTGGTCGTGGTCGAGCTCGTGGTCGTCGTGGTGGCGGACGTCGTGGGGCCGGCGTGCGCCGCCCGTGCACCCCGAACTGTATGGCACCCCTCGACCCTGACGGTGCCGCGTGGAACGATGCGGAGGTCAGCCGCGACGCCGCCTCGCCGCGACGTCACCTGCGAAGGAGCCCGCCCCGTGCCCGTCCTCCCCGGCGCCGAGCCGTTCTCGCACGACGGTGGCGACACCGGGGTGCTGGTGTGCCACGGGTTCACCGGCTCCCCGCAGAGCCTGCGGCCGCTCGCGCAGCGCCTGGCCGACGACGGTCTGAGCGTCCGCCTGCCCCGCCTGCCCGGGCACGGCACCACCTGGCAGGAGATGAACCGCACCCGTTGGGCCGACTGGTACGCCGAGGTCGAGCGGGCGTTCGCCGAGCTCGTCGAGCGCTGCGACCGGGTCTTCGTGGCCGGCCTGTCCATGGGCGGCGCGCTGGCCCTGCGGGTGGCCGAGCTGCAGCCGGCGCGGGTGGCCGGCGTCGTGGTCGTCAACCCGTGCGTCACGCTGGGCGACCCGCGGCTGGCCGCGCTGCCGGTGCTCAAGCACCTGGTGCCCTCGCTCGGCGGGATCGCCTCCGACATCGCCCTGCCGGACGCCGTCGAACTGGCCTACGACCGCACGCCGCTCAAGGCCCTGCACTCGTTCGTGCAGGCCTGGCCGGACGTCGTCCGCGACCTGCCGCTGGTCACCCAGCCGCTGCTGCTGATGCGCTCGGCCCAGGACCACGTGGTGCCGGCCAAGAGCTCGGCGCTGGTGCTGTCGCGCGTGTCGAGCAAGGACGTCACCGAGCTGGTGCTCGAGAAGAGCTACCACGTCGCGACGCTCGACCACGACGCGCCGCTGGTCGAGGACCAGACCCTCGCCTTCGTCCGCCGCGTGACGGGGTGAGCCCCGTGCCTGCCGACCACGACCACCCGGGCGAGCGCGACGCCGACCTCGACGCCGCGTTCGCCGAGATCGTGGCGGGCTGGGACGACGTGGCCGTGGGTCCGGTGCCGTCGTGGCCGGCGTCCGAGGACGTCGACCCCGAGCCCGAGGCGCCCGAGGCCCCCGGCGCCCGCGAGGACCGCCGCACGCCGCCCACCTCGATGGACCAGCTGCGGCTCGAGCGCGACCGGGCCGACCAGCGCGAGCGGGGCGAGCCCCGCGACCGGCGGTCCGACGACCCGCCCGTGGTGCGCCCGGTCGAGCCGGTCGGCCCGCTGGCCGGCCCGCGCGAGCTCGGGCCCCGCGACTGGGAGCTCGCGGCCCAGCCGGAGGACCACTACGAGCCGCCCGAGCCGCCGCCGCTGCCGCGCGGCGACCTGACCGCCCAGCTCGCCTGGGCCGGGCTGCTGCTGGGCCCGGCGTTCCTGCTGTTCGCGGCCCTGTTCTGGCGCGACGTCGGCCGGCTGTGGGTGGCCGTGGCGGCTGCCGCGTTCGTCGGCGGCTTCGTCGCGCTCGTGGTCCGGCTGCCGCACTCGCGCGGCGAGGACGACGACGACGGCGCCGTCGTCTAGCGTCACCCCTGCGCCCTCGTGCGCCGCTGCCCGGGCGGGCGGCACCGGAGCACCACCGACCCGAAGGGACCCTTGTCGTGCCGTTCTCGGAGACCGTGCAGATCCGCGGCCACCTGCTCGACACCGGCGTGCTGTCGCGGTGCGTCGACGACGTCCGGTCGCTGGGCGGCGACTACGTCGTCGAGCGGCTCGACCTCGGCAAGGACCACGAGGACGAGTCGTACGCGCGCATCCGGGTGCAGACCGACGACGAGCAGGTGCTCGCCTCGATCCTCATGCGGCTCAACGCCCACGGGGTCAACCTCACCGACCCGGGCGAGCCGGTGCTGCGAGCGGTCGAGGCCGACGGCGTGTTCCCGTCCGACTTCTACTCGACGACGAACCTCGACACCCAGGTGCGCCTAGCCGGCCGCTGGGTCGACGTCGCGGGGCCCGAGATGGACTGCGGGCTGCTGGTCACCGAGGTCGACGGGGCGCCGCACGTGCGCACCGTGCCGGTCAGCGAGGTGGTCGTCGGCGACCAGATCGTCTGCGGCGCAACGGGTGTGCGGGTGATCCAGCCCAAGGCCGACCTCGTCGACGACGCCGAGGTGTTCGAGTTCATGAACTCCGAGGTCTCCAGCGAGAAGCCGCAGGCCCTGCTGGTGCGCCAGATCGCCGACGAGATGCGGGCGGTCAAGGAGGCCGGCAAGAAGGTGCTGTGGGTCGGCGGTCCGGCGGTCGTGCACACCGGTGCCGCGCCGGCCATGGTCGCGCTCGTCGAGGCCGGGTTCGTCGACGTCCTGTTCGGCGGCAACGCGATCGCGACGCACGACATCGAGTCCTCGATCTACGGCACGTCGCTCGGCGTCGACCTGTCGAAGGGTCGCGGGGTCGAGCACGGGCACGAGCACCACATCCGCGCGATCAACCAGATCCGCGCCGCGGGTTCGATCGCGGCCGCGGTCGAGCAGGGCGTGCTGACCTCGGGCGTCATGCACGCGCTGGTGCAGGGCGACAAGCAGTTCGTGCTCGTCGGCTCGGTGCGCGACGACGGCCCGCTGCCCGACGTCCACACCGACGTCATCGTGGGTCAGCGCAAGATGCGCGAGGCGCTCGACGGCGTGGGCTTCGCCATCATGGTCGCGACCATGCTGCACTCCGTGGCCACCGGGAACCTGCTGCCGGCGTCGATCCCGCTGGTGTGCGTCGACATCAACCCGGCGACGGTCACCAAGCTGGCCGACCGCGGCTCGTCCCAGGCCCGTGGTGTGGTCACCGACATCGGGCTCTTCCTCGAGCAGCTCGCGGGCGAGCTCAACCCGGGGTGGCGCGACCGGCTGCCGGGCTGAGCTCGACGTCGGCCACCAGCGGCAGGTGGTCGCTGGCGGCTCGCAGCACCGCGTCGTCCAGGCCGTCCGACGTCCCCGCCACCCGCAGGGTGCGCAGGGTCACGCCCTCCTGCAGCAGCACGGCGTCGATGCGTTGGCGCGGCGCACGCGCCGGGTAGGTGGCGCCCGGCGGCTGCCCGCCCGGGTCGACGGCGTCGTGCACCAGGTCGGCGAGCGCGGCCCAGGAAGGGCCGTCCGGGGGCTCGTTGAGGTCGCCCGCCACGACGTAGGGCGGGGCCGCCAGGTCGTGCAGCCGGCGCAGCACCCGCTGGGCGTGGTCGGCGCGCTCGGTCTCGCGCAGCGGCAGGTGCACGCTGACCGCGGTCAGCCGGCCGCCGTCCGAGTGCTCGACGGTGGCGAGGGCGTAGCCGCGGGTGCGGGTGAACCGGCCCGCGACGGGCAGCCGGCTCGCCTCCGCGCCGACGAGGTCCAGCCGCGGGTGCACGAGCACCGCGGTGCCACCCGAGCGGCGGGCGCCGGCCGCCGTCCGCAGCCCGGTCTCGACCGCGAGCCGGTGCAGCCGGTGCGCGTCGAACCACCGCCGCGGGGCCTCCTGCAGGCACAGGACGTCGGCCCGCAGCGAGCGCACGACGTGCGCCACGGCGTCGCGGTCGTCCAGCAGGTCGCGGACGTTGTAGCTCACCAGCCGCAGCCGCGACGGCCCGGATGGCGGCTCGGACGACGGCCCGGACGACGGCTGGTCAGGCACGGCGCGGACGGCGGCGCCGGCTGCGGCGCCGGCGGAAGAGGCGGGCGCCGTCGCGGGCCAGGTCGGCCGCCCCGATCATCCCGGCCTCGTTGCCGAGCTGCGCGCGCACCACGCGCGCCTCGGGCCGGAAGCCGCGACCGGTGAGGTGACGCCGGAACGCGTCGCGCGCCGGGCCGAGCAGCAGCTCGCCGGCCTCGCTGACCCCGCCGCCGATGACGAACAGCCCGGGGTCGAACGCCGCCGCGAGGTTGGCCAAGCCGACGCCGAGCCAGCGCCCGACGTCGTCGAAGAGCTCGCCGGCCGCGGGGTCGCCGTCCTTGGCCGCCTGCGTCACGAGCGGCCCGGTGATGCGGGTGGCGTCGCCGTCGACGAGCTGCAGCAGCCCGTGCGCGACCGGCGAGCGGGCGGCCGCGAGCTCGCGCGCCTCGCGCACCAGGGCGTTGCCGCTGGCGTACTGCTCCCAGCAGCCGCGGTTGCCGCACTCGCACCGGTGACCGCCCGGCACCACCTGCATGTGGCCGAACTCCCCCGCCACGCCGTAGCGGCCGCGGTAGAGCTGGCCGTCGAGCAGCACGCCGCCGCCGATGCCGGTGCCGAGGTTGACGCCGACGATCGACGACTCCCCTTGTCCCGCACCGAACCTGGCCTCGGCCCACAGCGCGGCGTTGGCGTCGTTCTCGACCGTCACCGGCAGGCCGATGCGTCGGTGCATGGCGTCGCGCAGGGGTTCGTGCCGCCACGACAGGTGCGGCGCGAACAGCACCGACGCGCGCGTGGCGTCGACGAAGCCGGCGGCGCCGATGCCGACCGCGATGGCCTCGCGGTGGTCTCGCAGCTCCTCGATCACCTCGGCGATGGTGTCCTCGACGACCTGCGGGCTCTGGCTGCGGTCCGGCGTCTCGCGCCGGGCCCGCCGCAGCACCCGGCCGTCGACGTCCACCAGCCCGGCGGCCACCTTGGTGCCGCCGATGTCGATCCCGATGGCCGGCCGCGACCAGATGGCCCGGGTGCTGCTCTCGGGCCGGGCCTCGCTCACGTGCGGCTCCGGGCCAGGTCGGCCGCCCCGATCATCCCGGCGGCGTTGCCCAGCGTGGCCGGCTCGACGCCGATGTCGGGCCGGTGCGAGCGACCGGTCAGCTGGCGACCGAGGGCGGTGCGCGCCGGGCCGATCAGCAGGTCGCCCGCCTCGACCACGCCCCCGCCGACGACGAAGAGCGCCGGGTCGAGCACCGCCGCGATCGACGCCATGCCCTCGCCGAGCCAGGTGCCGAGGTCCGACAGCAGCTCGGTGGCGGCGGGGTCGCCCTCGTGCGCCGCCTGCGTGATCATCTTGCCGCGCAACGCGTCCGGGTCACCGCCGCACAGCTCGACCAGCCGGCCCGCGTAGATGCTGCGCGAGGCCACCAGCTCGCGGCCCTGGCGCTCGAGCGCCGACCCGCTGGCGTACTGCTCCCAGCAGCCGCGGTTGCCGCAGCCGCACCGGACGCCGTCGGGCACCACGCGCACGTGGCCGAGCTCGCCACCCACGCCGACGTGGCCGCGCAGCAGCCGACCGTCGACGACGATCCCGCCGCCGAGTCCCGTGCCCACGGTGATGAGCACCGCGTCGTCGACGTCGCGCGCGGTGCCGAACGTGAACTCGCCCCAGGCCGCGGCGTTCGCGTCGTTCTCGATGACGACGGGCAGGCCGATCCGCTCGGCCAGGTCGGTCATCAGGGGCTCGTCGCGCCAGGCGAGGTTCGGCGCGAACAGCACCACGCCGGCCGTGGTGTCGACGAACCCGGCGGCGGCGACGCCCACCGCCGTGACCTCGTGGGCCTCGCGCAGCTCGCGGACGGCGTCGGTGACCTCGGTCTCGATGGCGCCCGGGTCGGACGCCGCGGTCTCGCGCCGCGTCGTCGCGACGAGCGTGCCGTCCTCGTCGACGACACCGGCGGCGATCTTGGTCCCGCCGATGTCGACCCCGATGGTCAGCCCCATGTCAGCCGTCCTCCCGCACCTGGTCGCGCACGTCGTCCTGCTCGTCCTCGTCGGGCTCGACGGGGATCGTGACGGTACGCGCCGCCCCCGCGCGCGGGGCGGGGTGGTCCGCGTCGCGGGACGACGGGTCGTGGGCCCCCGGCGTCGGCGGGCCGGCAGCACCCCGGGCCGCGAGGTCGTGCGAGAGCTCGCGCAGCGCGGCGGCGAACTGCTCGGCCGCCCCCAGCAGGTGCTCGACCACCTCGGGTCGCACCTGCTGCGCGGCCGCGAGCGCCCGGCACCAGGGGCAGTAGCGGCAGACCGAAGGCTGACCCGCCGTCTCGGGCTCGCCGGCGGCGCGGGCGTGGTCGGCGTGGTCGGCGTGGTGCTCGTGCGTCGTCGGCTCGTCCGGGCCGGGCGCGGCCTGCTGGCCGGCCCACCA
This sequence comes from Angustibacter peucedani, assembly GCF_054779595.1. NCBI lineage: Bacteria > Bacillati > Actinomycetota > Actinomycetes > Kineosporiales > Kineosporiaceae > Angustibacter > Angustibacter peucedani. Next base: position 9,733 of record NZ_BAAGXY010000065.1, on the reverse strand, counting down.
GCCGCTCACCGCCTCGACCAGCCGGGCCGCCTCGTCGGCCGCCGTGCCCACCGGCTCGCGCGCCGCGCTCACGACGCGGGCCACTGGTCGGGGTCGCGCACGAAGCGCACGTGCAGCGCGCCGTCGCGCACCCGCGCGCCGGCGACCGTGCAGCGGCGCAGCACCGAGGGCAGCGCGACGACGCGGCGGTGACCGGCCACGCCGACGAGCAGGTCGTCGTCGCGACGGGCGAGGTCGACGTCCGCGGCGTGCACGAGCGGCAGCTCGAGCACGAGCAGGTAGCCCTCGCCGTCCGGCTCGACGCGCAGCGGCCGCGGCCGCACCGGGTCGGCCACGAGCGCCTCGACCCCCGCGCCGCCGTGCAGCGCGGCGCCGACCACGGCCAGCGCGTCGGGGCCGACCGGCTCGGCGGGCAGGTAGGGCACGGTCACCAGCGGCAGCGAGCCGAAGGACGAGCGCGCCTCGTCCAGCACGACCTGCTGGGCGTCGACCCAGCCCTGCTGCCAGGGTGACGCGTCCTGCCCGGGCACGACCCGGTTGGCGACCGCGCCGTCGACGGCGAAGTCCTGCAGGCTCAACGCGGTCAGCGTGCGGCGGGCCTCGGCGAGCACGACGGCCTCGGGGGTGAGCACCAGCCGCACCGACGTCGACGGCGCCCGCACGACGGCGAGCGCCTCGGCCAGCTGCCCGCGCAGCCGCAGCAGCGCGGCGCCGACCTCGCGCCCGGGCGTCGGCAGGCCCGCTGCGCGTCCCACGGCGGGCGCCAGGGTGCGGGCGAGGGCCCGCTGGCCGGGCAGCACGCGGTCGACGAGCCGGGTCAGCGCCTCGGGCAGGGCGAGCAGCCGCAGCGTCTCGGCCGTGGGCGCGCAGTCGACGACGACGAGGTCCCAGGGGCCGGCGGCCACCTGGTCGCGAAGCGCCAGCAGGGTCAGGACGTCGTCGGCACCGGGCAGCACCGTCAGCTCGGCGGCGTCCAGCGGCTCGACGCCGAGCACCTGCAGGACGTCGAGCAGGTAGGCCTGCACCGCGCCCCAGGTCTGCTGCAGCCGGTGGCCCGGGTCGACCTGCTGGGCCCACAGCCCCGGCTCGACCTCGGTGACGTCGTCCGGGGCGAGGGTGCGGCCGAGCGCGTCACCGAGCGAGTGCGCGGCGTCGGTCGAGAGCACCAGCGTCTTGACGCCGCTGCGCGCGGCGTGGACCGCCGTGGCCGCGGCCACGGTGGTCTTGCCGACGCCCCCCTTGCCGGTGAACAGGACGACGCGCACGTCGGGTCAGCCCTCGGCCCGCTTCTTCAGCTCCTGCAACGCGGTCGAGATGATGCTCTTCTCGGCCTTGCGCTTGAGCATGCCGAGCATCGGGATCTTGACGTCGACGGCCAGCTGGTAGGTGACCGTGGTGGGGCCGTCCTTGTCGCCCTCGAGCGTGTAGCTGCCGTCGAGCGCCTTGAGCACCTGCTCGGCCTCGACGAGGTTCCAGCTCACCGTGCCCGTGCCGGCCTTGGCGACCTTCCACGTGTAGTCCAGGACGTAGGTGTCCTTGATCGCCCCGGCGTCCAGCACGAAGCGCACCTGCTTCGCCCGCTGCGCAGCACCGGTCGAGAGCACCTCGGTGCGCTTCACGGCGCCGGTCCACTCGGGATAGGCGTCGAAGTCGGCGATGACCGCCAGGACCTGCGCCGGAGGGGCGTCGACGACGATGCTCGACTCGGTGCGGTCAGCCATGCGGGAGCCTCTCTGCGGCGCGGCGCGACGGGCGTTCGGGACGCTCGTCGCGGGACGACCCGAAGGCTACCCCGCAGCACCGGGCAGCTCAGAGCACGAGGCCGACGAGTCCCATCACCAGGACGAGCAGCAGGCTGGCCGCACCGATCGCTCCGGCCACCCAGACCACCTTGCCGCCCGGGGTCGTGGGCAGCTTGGACCACCACGGCGGCAGCGCCTTGCTCGTGGTCGAGAGCTCGGCGAGCATCCGCTCGGCGATCCGGTCGACCTCGCCCGGGGGCAGCGCGCTGCCCTCGGGCGGCGCGGGCAGCCCGGACGACGCCTCGGCCGCCGGCGGCGCCGCGGGCTCCAGCTGGGGCCCGGGCTCCGGCTCGGGCTCGGGCTCCGGCTCGGGCTCCGGCTGCGGGGCCAGCGAGGCGTAGCACTGCAGGCACCAGGGCACGTCGTGGCGCACCGTCGCGCCGCACGACGGGCACGTCGTCGGCGGGTCGGTGGGCTGCTCGGAACCGAGCTCGGGTCCGGTCATGGCGTCAGGACTCATCCCCGCGGTGATCGGCAGCCCCGGCGGGCGCCTTGAGCGCGGGCACGGGCGTGCCGGGCCGTCGTCCGTGCTCGAGGTCGTCCTTGAGGCCATGCACGACCCGCTTCCAGGCCTGGGCCCGGGCGGCGCGCTCGCGGGCCGCCCAGCGCCAGGCGGCCGGGCCCTCGCCGGGCGCGGGCGCCGGGGCGGGGTCGAGCCGCAGGAAGCAGTGCACCAGCACGCCGTCGCCCCACGGCTCGAGCCAGACCTCGGCCGTGCCCACCAGCGCGCCGTCCACCCGCCACTGGCGGCCCTTGGGCCCGCGGTCGCGGGTCGTGGTGAGCGCGAGGTCGGGCCACCACCGCGCCCAGCGGCGCTCGTCGGCGACCACCGCGGCCACGGCGGCCGGGTCGGCGGCGACGAACGTGTCGTCGACCAGGTCGATGAGCGCCACGGCCCCAGCATGCTGCATCCCGGGGGCTGGGCCGGTCGAGGGAGGCGGTGGTGCCACCGCGGTCCGGGCTGGGATGATGTGGATCAACACGGTGCACCTCGCCCCTACCGGTCGGTAGGGTCTAGCGAACACCCAGGTCCCGAGGAGGCGCCCCCGTGCCCGAGTTCTCCGTCCCCGCCCTCGTCGCCGAGCCGACGACCGGGAACACCAGCTCGCTCGTCGTCAAGCACGCGGAGCAGGACCCGGGGCTCGTGCTGTTCAGCCGCCGGGTCGACGGCCGCTGGCAGGACGTCACCGCCGCCGAGTTCGCCGGCGAGGTCGAGGCGCTGGCCCGCGGCCTGGTCGCGGCCGGGGTCGACGCGGGCGACCGCGTGGCCCTGATGAGCAAGACCCGCTACGAGTGGACCCTCGTCGACTTCGCCATCTGGTCGGTCGGCGCCGTCACCGTGCCGATCTACGAGACGTCGTCCGCCGAGCAGGTGTCGTGGATCCTCGGCGACTCCGGCGCGGTCGCGTGCGTGGTCGAGACGGCGGCGCACGCCAAGACCGTCGGGTCGGTGCGCGGCGAGATCAGCACCCTGAAGGACGTCTGGCAGATCGAGGCCGGCGGCCTCGACGACCTCGTCAAGGCCGGCGCGGACGTCGACGCCTCGGCGGTCGCCGAGCGCCGCGAGGCCGCTCGCCCGTCCGACCTCGCGACCCTCATCTACACCTCGGGCACGACCGGGCGGCCCAAGGGCTGCGAGCTGACGCACCTGAACTTCATGGCGCTCACCGACAACGCGGTGGCCCGCCTCGGCCAGGTCGTCAACGCGCAGGGCGCCTCGACCCTGCTGTTCCTGCCGCTGGCGCACGTGTTCGCCCGGTTCATCCAGGTGCTGACCATCAGCGCCGGCGCGCGCCTGGGCCACACGGCCGACATCAAGAACCTGCTCGACGACCTCGCGGAGTTCAAGCCGACGTTCCTGCTGTCGGTGCCGCGCGTGTTCGAGAAGATCTACAACTCGGCCGAGGCCAAGGCCGAGGCCGGCGGCAAGGGCAAGATCTTCGCCGCCGCGGCCGACAGCGCGATCGCGTGGAGCAAGGCGCAGGACACCGGCGGCGGCGGGCTCGGCCTGCGGCTCAAGCACGGCGTCTTCGACAAGCTGGTCTACGCCAAGCTGCGCGAGGCGATGGGCGGCGAGGTGCAGTACGCGGTCTCCGGCGGCGCGCCCCTCGGCGAGCGGCTCGGCCACTTCTTCCGCGGGGCGGGCGTCACGGTGCTCGAGGGCTACGGCCTGACCGAGACCACCGCGCCGAGCACCGTCAACACCCCCGAGCTGATCAAGGTCGGCACCGTCGGCCCGCCGCTGCCCGGCGTCTCGATCAAGATCGCGGACGACGGCGAGATCCTCATCAAGGGCCCGCACGTCCTGCGCGGCTACTGGAACAACCCCGACGCGACGGCGGAGGCCATCACCGGCGGCTGGTTCCACACCGGCGACCTCGGCTCGCTGGACTCCGACGGCGCGCTGACCATCACCGGCCGCAAGAAGGAGATCCTGGTGACGGCCGGCGGCAAGAACGTCGCGCCCGCCGTGCTCGAGGACCGCATCCGCGCGCACCCGCTGGTGTCGCAGTGCATCGTCGTCGGCGACCAGAAGCCGTTCATCGGCGCGCTGATCACCCTCGACGACGAGATGCTCCCGGTCTGGCTGAGCAACAACGGCCTTCCGGCCATGGACGTCGAGTCGGCGGCCGAGGACGAGAAGGTCGCGGCCGAGATCCAGCGGGCCGTCGACGACGCGAACAAGGCGGTGAGCAAGGCCGAGTCGATCCGCAAGTTCCGGATCCTGCCGGTCGACTTCACCGAGGAGTCCGGCTACCTCACGCCGTCGCTGAAGCTCAAGCGCGCTGTGGTGATGAAGGACTTCGGCGACCAGGTCGAGGAGCTCTACCGCTGAACCGCCTCGCCCCCCGCCCGGCCGCCGTCTGCTTCCTGGTCGTCTGGCTCGGGTACTTCACCGCGCTGCAGTGGAGCGTCGTCCGGTACCGGCTGGCCATCGTGGTCGTCCTGACCTCGGCGGCCGTGCTGCTGGCGACCGCGCTGGTGCGCCGCTGGACGCTCCCCGACGTCCCGCGGCCGGTGCTGGGCGCAGGACTGCTGGTCAGCGCCGTGGTCGCCGAGGCGGTGCCGTTCTTCAGCCACGTCTCCCCCGGCGAGCGCCGGGTGCTCGCCCACGTCGTCGCCGCGGTCACGGTGCTGGCCGCGGCCGCGCTGCTGCTGCCCGGGCGCCGCGGGCTGGTCGCCTCCGCCGCCGTGGCGGTGGCCGGCGTCGTGGCGGTCTCGGTCGCGGCGGTGCTGCTCGACCCCGCACCCCGGATCGACGTCTGGGTCACGCTGCAGCAGGCGGCGGACGGCATGGCCCACGGGCAGAACATCTACGCGATGACCTGGCACGGCTCCCCCGGCATCCAGGACGCCTTCACCTACCTGCCCTGGACCGCGGTGCTGCTCGCGCCCGGGCGCTGGCTCGTGGGCGACGTCCGGTGGGCGCTGCTGGTGGCGACGCTGGTCGGGCTGGCCTGCCTGTGGGCGCTGGGCGGCGGACGTCGGCGGGCGACCCCCGTGGCGCTGGCCGCGGTGACGCTGCTCGCCCTGGCCCCCGGCACCGTCACCCAGGCCGAGCAGGCCTGGACCGAGCCGCTGCTGCTGGCCTGCCTGGCCGGGTGGGCCCTGCTGGTGCAGCGCGAGCGGGCGTGGTGGGCGGTCGTCCCGCTGGCGCTGGGCTGCGCGAGCAAGCAGCACCTGGTGCTGCTGCTGCCGGTGCTCGCCTGCTGGGCGCCGTTCGGGTTCCGGCGCGCCGTCGCCACCGGCGGGCTGGCCGGGGCGCTGGTGCTGCCGTGGTTCCTCGCCTCGCCGGCCGACTTCTGGCACGACACGGTCTCGCTGCTCGTCGGCTTCCACCCGATCCGGTTCGCCAACACCTGGTTCATCGCGGCGCGCACCGAGCTCGACCGCACGCCGCCGTTCTGGCTGACCGGCCTGGTGGTGCTGGCCACGCTGGGCGCCGCGTGCTGGGCGGTGCGGCGCCGGCGTCCGGCCCTGCCCGAGCTGGCCGGCTGGCTGGCGCTGGTGCTGCTGGCCGCGAACCTGGTCAACAAGCAGGCGTTCTACAACCAGTACTGGTTGGTGGGGGCGCTGGTCGCGGTCGGGCTCGCCGCCACGGGCGCGCCGGCCGCCCCCGCCCCCGCCGCCGCTCAGCCCAGCAGTCGCGGGACGGGCTGACCGGCGAGCAGGGCCTGCAGCCGCTGCGCGAGGTCGTCCCAGCGCCACTGCTGCGCCACCCACGCGCGGCCGCGCTCGCCGAAGCGCCGGGCCAGCTCGCGGTCCTCGAGCAGGGTGGCGCACCGGTCGGCGACGGCGTCGACCGAGCGGCCCGGCACGACGAACCCGTTCTCGCCGTCCAGCACCGCGTCCGGCGCGCCGCCCGAGTCGCCGACGACGACGGGCAGCCCCGTGGCCGCGGCCTCGAGGTAGCAGATGCCCAGCGCCTCGGGCTCGAGCCCGCCGAGGCGCGTGCGCGTCGGCATGGCGAAGACGTCGCCGGCGTCGAAGTAGGCCGGCGTCCGGTCCCACGGCACGCGACCGGCCAGCACGACGTCCTGCTCCAGGCCGAGGGCGCGCACGCGTTTCTCGACCGCGCCGCGGTGCGGTCCGTCGCCGACGAGCAGCAGCGCCGCGCCCGGAACCCGGCGACGGATCGCGGGCAGCGCCTCGACGAGGACGTCCTGACCCTTGCGCGCGACCATCCGCGACACGCAGACCACGACCGGCCGGTCGCCCAGGCCGTGCTGCTCGCGCACGGCGGCCCCGCCGGCCCCGGGTCGGAACGTCGCGTCGTCGACGCCGGGCGTCAGCTGGCGCATCCGTTCTCGCGCAGCGGGTGTGAGCGGTCGCTCGATGCGCGAGCGGCAGAACTCGCCGAGGAAGGTCAGGGTGTCGTTGCGCTCGCCGATCTGGCGCAGGAGCGACCGCGCGCCCGGCACGCTCGACCACCAGATCTCGTGGCCGTGCGTGGTCGCGACGGTGTGCTCGACACCGGCGGCGCGCAGGGTCGGGGCCATCAGGCCGAGCGGCGCGGCCGCGCCGAACCACACGCGGTCGCAGCCGCGGCTTCGGGCCAGACCCGCTGCGCGGCGGGCGATCTGGGGCGTCGGCACCATGAGCCGGCTCGGGTCGCGGACGACCTCGAACGGCAACGACGCGTCGAACGCGCGGTCGCCGGGCTGGCGCGCGGTGTGGACGACGACGTCGTCCGCGGGCAGCCGTTGCGCCAGCGCGAGCACCATCGACTCGATGCCGCCGGTGCGCGGCGGGAAGTCGTTGGTGACGACAAGCGTGCGTCCGGTGGCCACGGCCCGACCCTACGGGGCGCCGGACGGCACGGCCGCCGGGCCCGGCACGCCGTGCTGCTGCGCCCACGCGCGGGCGAGCGCGACCCGCCAGGACGACGACGGGTGCGTCTCGAACAGCAGCTCGCGGTACCAGCGCGGCGACACGTCGCTGATGTTCTGCACCGCGAGCTGGCGCTGCATCAGCGCGACGGTGCGCGGGTCGCGCGTCAGGTCGAGCGCGTGGACGTCGGCCCGGGCCTCGATCCGGCGCGAGACGAGGTTCGTCACCGGTGCGGCGGCCACCGTGCCCAGCGCCAGCACCGCCAGCAGGAACGCCACCGCCCGCGGGTCGCCGAGCCCGCGGCGCTCGTCCAGGCCGAGGCGCCGGCCCCAGCCACGACGCCGGGTCACCAGCGCTAGCGCCACGACGGCCCAGGCCGCGCCGAGCGCGCCGAGCGCGGTGCCGGTGCGGACGTCGTGGGCGGCGACGTGGCCGAGCTCGTGCGCCACGACCTGCTCGACCTCTGCCGGGCTCGCGCGCTGCAGCAGGGTGTCGTAGACGACGAGCCGGCGCGTGCCGCCCAGCCCCGAGACGTAGGCGTTCTCGGCCGTCGTCCGGCGCGAGGCGTCCGCCACCAGCACGTCGCGCACCGGCTGCCCGTCGCGGGCGGCGAGGTCGAGCAGCGCCGTCCGCTGCGCGCCGGCGGCCATCGGCCGGAAGTCGTTGCTCAGCGGCTCGACGAGCACGGGGTAGAGCGCGGAGCCGGCGACGACGAGCAGGGCGGCGAGCGCTGCTCCGGGCAGCCACCAGCCGCGCGGCCACCGCCGCGCGAGCGCGACCAGCACCACCAGGGCCAGCGAGGTCACGACGGCCGTGACGGCGGTGCCGCGCAGCAGGTCGACCGTCCACGACCCCCAGTCCTGGGTCGAGAGCCGGTACCGCCGCAGCACCACCTCGGCGGCCACCGAGAACGGCAGGGCGACGAGCACCGAGACGGCCGAGAGCACGACGGTGCCAGCGACGACCGTCGCCGGCCACGAGCCGCCCAGCAGCCGCCCGGCCCGGCCGACCAGCCGCGCGCCCAGCCGGGTCAGGCCGAGCCCGGCCGTGACGAGCAGGACGACGACGAAGCGGGGGTAGGTCCACACCCGCAGCGCCGCGTGGAAGTCGGTGTCGCGGGCGCGCTGCGCGGCACTGAAGTCGGCGGCCGGGCTCGGGTCCACCGCGGGCGGGCCGGACCACGCGGTCCACGGCACGAGCAGGGCGGCGGTGACGAGCAGCGCGACCGTGAGCAGGGCCAGCAGCAGCCAGGGGGCGCGGTCGAGCCGCCGCGACCTCACGCGCGGGCGAGCTGGTCGAGGTAGCGGCGCCAGTCCGCCGTGAACCCCTGCTCGCTGCGCCCCAGGACGGCGGGGAACGCCGACCTCAGCTGCGCGTCGGGGTCGGGGGCGGTGCCCGGCCGGGTGCTGGCCGCGCGGCGGTAGAGCGCGACCAGCTTGCTGGTGCCGTAGGTGTCGGCGATCAGCGAGCAGGCCAGCCAGGACGCCGAGTACGAGGGGGCGATCGTCGTCCGGGTGGGGTCGAAGTCGGCGGTGGTCGGCAGGGTGCGCGGCGCGTGCCCGGCCCGCACCTGGGCCAGCAGGTCGCCCGCCCCGACCCGGCGGGTGACGCCGGTGCCGCGGTAGCCGACGAAGTCCGCGAAGCCCTCCGACAGCCAGATCGGCACGCTGGTGGCGGTGCTCTGCCGCACCGCGACATGCGTCATCTCGTGGGTCAGGACGACGCGGCGCCCGGTGGCGCCGAGCCGGGCGAAGGCGCCCGGGTTGATGACGACGCGGTCGTTGCCGGCGCGGCCGGTGGTGGCGTCGGTGCTCTCGCCGCCGAGGTCGCCCGTGGTGACGGCGGCGACCTGGCTCAGGCCGTCCTTGCTGCGCAGCAGCAGCTGGCCGAACTCGGCCTGGGTGCGTGGCGCGACCAGCACGGCGTGCCGCGACCACGCCCGGCCCCACACCTCGCTGACCCGGGCGACGGCGCGGTCGCCGGCCTCGGCGTACAGGCCGAGCGTCGAGGGGGACGCCGTGCCGATGACCAGCACCCGGTCGCCGCGGGCCACGCGCACCCGGCCGAGGTCCCACGGCTGGGGCGCGGTGCCGCCGTCCTCGGTGGAGGCGATGAACCAGGCGCTGCCGCGCCGCACGACGGTGAGGTACTGCTCGACGTCCGAGGACGTCGTGTCGTAGCCGCGCAGGCGGTACCCGGCCAGCACCCGCGCCACCCACACCTCGCCGCCCAGCTGCGCGACCCGCTGGGACGACAGGTCGGGGGCCCGACCGAGGTACTGGTAGGTCCAGTCGCGGAACGGCACGGCGCGCAGGTTGTCGAACACCGCCCCCTGCTCGTCGCGGAACGTCGTGCTCTGCGGGTCGACCGTGGCCAGCCAGGCGTCGCGGTCGTGGTCGAGCACCGCACGGCGCCGGGCGTCGAGCACGGCGGTCAGGGCGTCCAGCTGCTGCTGGTCGCGGTCGGGCGCACCGACCGACGGCGAGGCGGCGGACGGCGAGCTGCCCGGGGTCGGCGTGCCGCCGTCGTGGCGCTGCCAGGCCGCGGCACCGAGCCCGGCCGCGACGACGGCGAGGACGGCCGCGACCGCGAGGGCGGCG